>CAIJNJ010000398.1 GCA_903821975.1 uncultured Bacteroidota bacterium | reverse complement strand
GCCGCTATTCAGGCAAAAAAGTTTCGGATAGTTGTGAGTCATTTATAAATAATTGATAAAACACAGTTATTGTGTGCCGCTCAAGGCATCGGAAATGCAAAAAATCCAGAATGGTAAGAAATTGCAGAGGTGTTGTAATAAATTCAAGGTACCGCTAACTCTATGCCCCAACAAGATTAGACGGCTCATCCATTTCATCGAAGCCTATCATTTTGTTCTGGTCGGCATCCCATACTTTAAGGCGCAGGCAGGCGATCATATCCTTTGGCTTCAATGTTGTGACCTTAGCCATTTGGAGCTCGGGAATAGCTTTCATAGCCTCGGGCAGGCGGTAAAACGGTATCTTGGAATTGAGGTGGTGTATGTGGTGGAACCCGATGTTTGCCGTAACCCATTGCATGAATGGATTGAGCTTCATAAAGCTCGAAGACTCAAGCGCTGCATTGGTATAACTCCATTCCACATTCTTTTTGAAAGTAACGCCGGGGAAATTATGTTGCGCATAAAACAAATAAGCGCCCAGCATGTGTGAAAGAAAGAAAGGCAGAAAAAACGTAAGGAACCACGTAAGCGGGCCAAAATGAATGAACAGGAACACGGCTATGGAATAATGAAGAATAAGTACCACTAAAGAATCCCAGTGCCTGCGCGGGCTGCTCATAAATGAGGATATACATAACCCAAACATGAATGTAGTAAAGTAAGCAAAGAACATGTTTAAAGGATGCCGTATAGCCAGGTATTCAAACCTTTCTTTTTTGGTGGCCTCCATGAATTTTTGTTTCGTCATGATAGGGAACGAACCGATGCTGGCACTGAATAATTTGGCGTTATGGTTGTGGTGGTGATCGTGTGAGCGTTTCCAGATATTGGGCGGCGTGATCATGTATATGCCAAAAACGGTAAATATGAAATTGGCAAGGGGTGCTTTACGGAGAATTGTATGGTGCTGGTAATCGTGAAAAATGATGAAGAAACGGGAAAGCATCATTGCCGTGAAAATACTGCTGCCGATGCGGAAGAGAACACTTACCACATTGGTCATATGGCAATATTCAGGAACAAAGGGCATTGTGCAGAATATAGCGGTAACCAGTAAAATAAATGACGTAATTGTATGATACCAACTCTTCCACCGTATCTCCTTAGCGAACGGTTTCGTTGCCAGAATCAATTCTTTCCCTGTAAGCATGTACAAATTTAAGCAAGATTGAGAAATAATAATAGGGAAAAGGCGAAAAGAAAAAAGTAAAAAGTTAAAATCACCCTTGTAAATCTAATACATATAAAGTATAAAATTTCAAAAAATGTGGGAATAGCATTACCAGTCGTTTCGGAGCAGTATGGCGCGCCCGGCGAAATAATACACAAGGCACCAACCCACAGCTACAAGGGCATAAGTATGCATAGCTATTGTAGGGCCCTGGGCCAGCATACTTTTTGCCATTTGCATGAGCGGGAAAGGCAATAACTCATCACTGGCCTGTAAGGGCAGCAGGTTACCATAAGGCTTATCGGTATAATGATTAATAATACCCCTGAGCATATTCTCAATGATCATGGAATAAAGCAGGAAAAGCCCGATAGCCAGGCCACTCTTTTTTATCCATATAGAAAGGAACAGCGCAAACCCGATATAATCTAATGAAAGCAAAAAGAAATAAGCTACCTGCCTGAATTCGTTGAACATACCGATGAATGAACCGGAATTGAGCCTGCCGAAAATAGCACCGAGGATGAATAAATATATGGTAACCACTACAGCAAGAATGATACCGAGCAATACCTTGGCATGATAGAACTGCTGCCGCTGCCAGCCATCAATAATATTCTGCCGGTTGGTGCGGAAACCATATTCATTGGTAGTGATAATGATAACCAAAATGGAGATGAAAAGGATAAATATACTCCCCCACCAGCCCAGGTTGCCCCATACCTGCGGGAAAGAATATGCGGTGCTGAGAAAGTTGATACCATTCTTACCGCCGCCCATTCTTATAGAGCCGTTGGATATCTCGTAATTCCACAAAGGGAGCAATATGATGAACAGCCCTATAAGCACCCAGAAGGTACGGTAACGCTTTATTTTCAGCCATTCAATGGCGAGCAGATTCATCATGGTATCTGATAACTGACCGGATGAAAAGATCAGTTATTCAAATCTACGGAATTTGTTCTCTTTAAAAGGATATTGAATGTGAAATTTTTATGCACAATACTGATGCTGTCCGGGATGCCGTCTTTATAGTTGAGCATCTGCACTTCTACTACAGCTTTCTTTTTAGATGCCTTCTCTATACGCACCAGGCGGGAGCATTGGTCGGTAATGTAGTAGTCGTTGCCCTTGCTGTTGGGAATGGCTGTGTAATTGTAAGTGCTGTCCTGCAGCGAAACGGCTTTTGAAAGGTCCTGGTGCATAATGACCAGCTCCAGGTCTTTACGCAAGGCCTTTACCACTACTTTCTTATCCAGCTTGGGCATTACATAATACTTGATGAACTGGGCATCTTTTGTAAATGCAAAATCAAAGAACTTAACACCCATCTCATTGGTAAATACCACACGGGTGCTGCTATCTGGCATTACCTTGAAGAACAGTATGCCGCTGAAATGGTGCCTGGTCACATCTACAGTGGCGCTGTAAAGTGTGGTAGTGAAGCGCGGGGCAAAATGCTTAATGCAATTCACATCGCTATTGGCATGCTTCAGGTGCTTGTAGTGCGACCTGCGTGCAAATGCCGAAACATAAAAGAAAGCAATACCGCACACCAGCACGGTGATACGGAGTAAATTCCTTCTCTGATCCTTAGTTAACTGAAAACTCGGCATCCGGAATATTTATGTTCATTTGTTTATGCTGGAAAGCGATGATCGTATTATCGCCCGACTGCTCCCACATTTCCATTTTAGAAGCAGAATAATCCTTTTTATCAATAATAAGGTCTATGCTTTTGAATATGCCCTGCAGGCTTTTGGTGGATGGTGACAACTCCACAAGGTATGATGTGCTGTTCTCAAACACACGTGATGTGAAACTGCTGTTACTGAGTACGGTACCCTGCACACAGTCTATCATCATCTTATTTACCTGCTCAAACATTTTGTTTGATTTGGAAGATACTTTGTTCTCTTTTTGGGAGTCTTTGGTTTTTATCATGTTGCCATTGATCACCAAAAGATAGTAAGTGGGTTTCTGGTACTCCATACGCACTTTGTTATCGCGCTTGAACCAGAACTTGCCAATGGAAACGATCTTATCAGACAGCATGCTGAGGTTCTTTTCCTGTACAAAGTCGCACTGGATGGACTGTGTAGCCTGCGATGCTTTTGCGAATTCGCGGCGAAAATCATCAGTATTGGCAAGCTGCTTATAGCCGGGGTGTTGGGCAAAAGAAACGCCGGCAAGGAAGCAACTAAATATGGTGAGGGTTAGTTTATGCATATGCAGTGATGTTGAGCATTTTATCGGCGCGGGTTATTGTATAGCCCTTGCGGCGCAGTTGTTGAATCAGGTCCGGTAAAATAGCCGCGGTGATCTCCATAGAATCGTGCAGCAAGATAATACCGCCGGGCTTTACCTGCGTCATGATACGGAATAATAACTTTTCTTTGTCTTTTATCTTTGTGTCGAACGAGCGAATGCTCCAGCCGATGGAAGTGTATTTCTTCTCCTTTATAGCAGCAGCAAGTTTAGGGTTTATTACCCCATATGGCGGGCGGAACAAAAGCGGCTGCAGGCCTGTGATGCGCGCCGTTTCATCATTCATCTGCTGCATATCGTCCATCATCTTTGCAGCACTCCACATATCAAACCAGAAATGGTGTGAATAGCTGTGGTTGCCAATGATGTGCCCTTCATCTTTTATGCGCTGCAATAGCTGTTCATTACCGGTGATATTTCTACCAATACAAAAGAAAGCAGCAGGAGTATTGTACTCCTTTAAGGTATCGAGAATAGCGGAAGTATAAAGTGCAGGGCCGTCATCAAAAGTGAGGGCTACTACCCTATCATTTGTGTTGGCCTTGCAAAGTGTGGGTATGAAAAAATTCCAGGAAAGATTGATGCAGGCAAAGAAAAGAACGGAAATGAAGAACAATACCGTAAGCACAAAGAGATACCACGGCAGCCAGTACGCAGCAGCGCATACGGTGACAATACTGATGATATTGAAAATGCGCGCGCTCATCGGGCCCAAAAGTTATAGTAGTTAAACCACTGTTCGGGATATTGTTTCACTTTCTTTTCCAGCTCAGTAATATAATCGGTAAGCGCGGCGGGGATAGCCACCTGTTTATTTTCGGTATATTCTTTGGGTGCGGTTGAGGATAAGTGATAGTGCGTGGCGCTCTCTTTTACGCAGAACACATAAGATACCGGCACCTTGAAAGTTGTTGCGAGTATAAAGGGGCCCATAGGGAATTGAGCATCCTCACCAAGAAATGAGCCTGTAACCGTTTTGCTGCCAGCCACAAACCGATCAGCATGTATGGCAATAAGCTCATTATTTTTCAGGGCGTTGCTTATCTCGTATACATGCGACATGTCGTCCTTGATGGTGATGATATTGAGCTTGCGGTCGTTCATTACAGATTCAAGGTATTGCTTTATCTGCTCCTGCTCATTATCCACCATAATGATGTTCACCTTCACGGGCAGCCTTTTGAAGTAATACCCCGCCAGCTCGTAATTGCCTATATGCGCGCTGATGAGGATGCCGCCCTTGCCGGCAGCCATGATATCGGTGATGTGGTGTTCCCCTTCGAACTCGAAGGTATACGGCGCCTTGAGGCCCGACATGACCACGATCTTGTCAATAAGCGTTTGCCCGAAAAGGTAGTTATTGCGGTAAAGCTTCATTAATGACTGCAACGGGCTATAGCCCAGCCTTTTATGCAGGTAACTGTATATGTGCTTATGGGAAGAGGAAAATAAAAAGTAGTACCCGGATACAAACCGCAACAAAAAGTAAGCGGGGCCGAGGCCGCCGGTACGCAATAACCAAATAAATATCCTGTAGCCGAGTGTATTTCCTTTAGATCGTCCTTCCCAGGATTGCGTCATATCAATTCCTTCACCTTTACGTGAGCGTCTATGTAGTTGTAGAAATCGCGGAAAGTGGCGATGGCGTTAAAGTCCTCGGGTTTTACCTTACAACCGAAATTGGACTCGGTTATTGCGATGAGATCGATATAGTCTAAACTATCGAGGTCTAATGTTTCTTTCAGTGATGCATCGGGTGTGATACTTTCAGGCGCCACTTCAAATTCTTCCACCAGTAAATTATTAATTTTTTGTATAATGTTACTATCCATAGGGCAAATATAAATTATTTACTTTAGATTTTAAAGGTACTTATTATGCGTATTTGAAAAGGTTTAATTGGTTTTCAAATAAATTTTATTGTTATTTAAAAACGAATATTCGAAATAGCAAAAAAGTATTTTCAAATTATCAAATTTGTACATTTTCAAATTAACCTACCCTTTCCACTTCTTCACAATAAGGGATGAATTGGTGCCGCCAAACCCAAAAGAGTTGGACAGGAAAGTATCAAACTCATGGTCGAGTGTGCTGGTGACTATGTTGAGGCCGGCAGAATCTTCATCGGGATTTTCGAAATTGATGTTGGGGGCGATGAAATTATTTTCCATCATCAGCATGGAGTATACGATCTCGCTGGCACCTGCCATCCAGCACTCGTGGCCGGTCATGGATTTTGTAGAACTCACATAAGGGCGTGACTTACCAAACAGTGAGTTGATGGCTTTTGCTTCGCTGGCATCGCCTGCTTTTGTGGAAGTGGCATGTGCGTTGATGTAACCGATATCCGCAGGTTGTACACCGGCATCGATAAGTGCTTTTTCGAGCGATCGTGCAGGTCCTTCTACCGTAGGATTTGAAATGTGCGATCCGTTTGATGAAAAGCCATAGCCGATAACCTCGCCCAGTATTTTCGCGCCACGTTTCTGTGCAGATTCAAGGCTTTCGAGGATAACGGTTGCCGCACCACCGCTGGGCACGAGGCCGTCCCTGTCCCTGTCGAAGGGGCGGGAGGCGCGGGTGGGTTCGTTCTCCCGCCTGGAGAATGCAGCGATACTATCGAAGTAAGACATGGAGTAAAGGTTTACCTCCTGCGCGCCACCGCAAATGATGCAATCCTGCATGCCGTTCTTTATGAAGATGTAGCCAAGGCCTATGGAGTGGGAGCCGCTGGCACAAGCAGCACTGATGGTAAAGTTGATGCCGCGTATCTTAAAGATAGTAGCGAGGTTCATATTCACGGTAGAGTTCATGGTCTGGAACACATAACCGGAACCCAGCAGCATAGTATCCTTCTTTTCGCGAATGATGTCCACGCCTTCTATCACGGGCTTGGCAGAACTATCGTTGCCATATATCAGGCCTATTTCGTGCTGCTCCAGGTAGTCATTGTCTATCTGCGCCATCTTCAGGGCCTCTTCGGTGGCTACATAGGCAAACTCGGCCTGCTCCGGCATCATAAGCCGAGCGCGCCTGTCGAGCACCCCTTTAAGGTTTGGGCGGTCTACAAAGCCGGTGAGTGCAGAGGCGTAGCCAAAGTCTTTCCGCTCAGGCGAATAGATAATGCCAGACTTGCCTGCGTATAACGACCGTTTTACCTCGGCAAGATCATAGCCTATGCATGAGTATATGCCCAGCCCTGTTATTACTACTCTGTTCATTGTGTGGTTGTTAGGTATGTGTACTCTGTGTCAAAAATAGAAAATAAAGCGGGAAAACGAGTTCTGCGAAGCAGAAGGCGCGTGGCACCTAAAATCCCGCTATCTTTATTTACTTTTACGCGTTTTCGGATTGATATTTAAAAGTATAAAATAATTTTTTGCATGATATATATAGGAGGAAAAAACCTTTCCTTAGCTGACTTTTCGGAGATAGTGTTTAAGAAGAAAGAGGTGGGATTGGATAATGCCGCTGTTGAAAAGGTAGCCATCAATTATAAATTCCTTCAGCAATTCTCGCATAACAAGCTGATCTATGGTATAAATACCGGCTTCGGGCCAATGGCGCAGTATAAGGTGAGCGAGGATAACCTGTTGCAGTTACAATACAATCTTATACGCAGCCATTCCTCGGGCGGTGGTAAGCTGTTGCCTGCTGTATTGGTGAAATCACTGATGATAGCCCGGCTTAACAGCCTGATGCAGGCATACTCAGGCGTGCATACCGAGGTGGTGGAACTGTTGCGGGAAATGATCAATAAAGACATAACGCCGTGCATCTTTGAGCATGGTGGTGTGGGTGCGAGTGGTGACCTTGTGCAACTGGCGCACCTGGCGCTGGTAATGATCGGGGAAGGGGAAGTGATCTATGATAACAGGGTATGCCCTACTGCTGAGGTGTTCAGTAAGGAAGGGCTGAAGCCTATCTCTATCCATACCCGCGAAGGACTGGCCATTCTAAACGGCACGTCTGCAATGACGGGCCTAGGGATGGTGAACATCATACTGGCGCAGAAATTACTTGGCTGGTCGGTGATGTTATCGGCTATGACCAATGAAGTTGTAGCGGCATTTGATGATCATTTTTCGCGTGAGCTTAATATTGTAAAGCAGCACAAGGGGCAAAATCAAATTGCCAATCACCTACGCGACATTCTGAAAGACAGCAAAATGATCCGCAGCCGTTCAGAATACCTCTATCATCCGGACCATCTTGGGCAGGAAGTGTTTGAAGACAAAGTGCAGGAGTATTATTCCCTGCGTTGTGTGACACAGATACTGGGGCCGATATACGATACCATAGCCGGCGCTGAGAATGTGGTGGTGAATGAGCTAAACTCGGTGAATGACAACCCTATAATAGACCACGAGAACAAAAACATATTTCATGGTGGCAATTTCCATGGTGATTATGTATCGCTGGAAATGGATAAGCTGAAAATAGCGATCACAAAGCTGTCTATGCTATCTGAAAGGCAGCTTAACTACCTGCTGAATGATAAACTGAACCTGAAGTTCCCGCCGTTTGTGAATCTTGGTGTGCTGGGCCTCAACTTTGGTATGCAGGGAATGCAGTTTACCGCTACCTCTACGGTTGCAGAGAACCAGACCATGTCGTTCCCGATGTACGTGCATAGCATACCGAACAACAACGACAACCAGGACATAGTGAGCATGGGCTGCAATGCAGCAATGATGACGCGCAGGGTGATCGAAAATTCATTCCAGGTGCTAGCGATACAGATGATGACGGTGCTGCAAGCCATAGACCATTTAGATTGCAGCACGCAGCTCTCGCCAAAAACTAAGGCTGTATACACAGAAGTAAGAAAGATATTCCCGAAGTTCATTGAGGATAGTCCTAAGTACAAAGACCTGGAAAATGTGAAGAACTTTTTTGAGCAGGGAAATACGATAATACAATTTGGGAAGTAAAGTTTCGCGCAAAGACGCGAAGCCTTTTTGTGAGGGTAGTTAAATAAATCAAGCCCGCAAAGGGATAATAAAGAACAAAAGATAGTTTCAAATGAAGTGTGCATTAGTTACAGGAGGATCAAGAGGAATAGGTAAGGCGGTCTGCATAAAGATGGCGGCGATGGGTTATTATGTGCTGATAAACTATAAGAGTAACGAAGCCGAAGCAAATAACACCCTTTCCCAAATAAAAGCGAATGGTGGCAACGGCGAGATCGTGCAGTTTGACGTGGCTGAAAAAGAACAGGTGCAAAGTGTATTAGCAAAATGGACAGAAACAAACCCGGAGAAATATATTGAAGTGCTGGTAAACAATGCGGGTATAAAGGATGACGGCCTGATGCTGTGGATGAAGGACGAGCAATGGGATAATGTAATCAATACCAGCCTTGGTGGTTTCTTCTATGTGACACGTTTTGTATTGAGCAGTATGTTGCTGAAGAAATACGGGCGGATCGTAAATGTAGTATCCCTTTCGGGCATTAAGGGCTTGCCGGGACAAACGAACTACTCTGCTGCTAAAGGTGGTGTGATAGCTGCTACAAAAGCGCTGGCACAGGAAGTGGGCCGCAAAGGTGTTACTGTGAATGCAGTAGCACCGGGCTTTATAAAAACGGATATGACCGAAGGACTGGATGAAAAAGAAATGGCCGTACTGATACCTGTAAGGCGTTTTGGCACACCTGAGGAAGTTGCGAATACGGTAGGTTTTTTAGCATCGCCGGAGGCGGGATATATAACCGCGCAGGTGATCTCTATAAACGGAGGACTTTATTCCTAGGGGCAGATGGCAGTAGCAGAAGGCAGCTGGCAGCCGACAAATAACACTGATCATATACAATAGTTATAAAGAACTGTTTTCATGAAATTTTTTAAGAAAGAGACCAGGACCGCATTCAAGGCAAAAGAAATAGCGCAGTGGATAGCGTTTGGCCCGGTTATATTCCAGTCGGCAAGGGTGATGCGCGATACGGGGATATTGACGGTGATAGAGGAAAGTAAAAATACGGGACTCACGTTAGCCGAGGTTGCCGCAAAGGTGAAACTTCCGGAGTACGGTGTGCGTGTATTACTGGAGTCCGGGCTGAGTATGGGATTGGTGCTGGAGAACGATCATAAGTATACCCTTGCAAAAACAGGTTACTTCATACTGCATGACGAACTTACCAAAGTGAATATGGACTTTGTGCAGGATATCTGCTACAAAGGCATGTTCTCGCTCGACAAAAGTATTGAGAATGGCAAGCCGGAAGGGCTGAAAGAACTTGGGCCGTGGAAAACTGTTTACGAAGGGCTGTCTCAACTACCGAAGGACATACAGAAAAGCTGGTTCAGCTTTGATCACTTCTTTTCGGACGATGCATTTCCTGATGTGCTGCCAATGGTATATAAAGACGGCATAAAAAACATACTGGACATAGGCGGCAATACAGGAAAGTGGGCGACGATCTCGGCAAAATATTCACCCGATGTAAAGGTGACCATTATGGACCTGCCCGGCCAACTGGAAATGGCCAAAGCAAAGATAGCTGCCGAGGGATTGAGCGCACAAGTTTCCTTTTTAGCAGTGAACATACTTGATGAAAAGCAAAAACTGCCTAAAGGATTTGATGCCATATGGATGAGCCAGTTCCTTGATTGTTTTTCGGAAGCAGAAATAGTATCCATTTTGAAAAGATGCCACGAAGCGCTTGATGATAACGGTTGCATCATTATCATGGAGCCATTCTGGGATAAGCAGCAGCATGAGATAGCGGCCTTCTGCCTGCAGCAGACCTCTCTGTATTTTACAGCCATAGCTAATGGCAACAGCCAGATGTACAGCGCGGAAGTATTTATAAAATGTATAGAGCAGGCTGGCTTTGAAATAGTGGAAGAAACAGACAATATATGCCTAAGCCAGACATTGCTGAAGTGTAAAAAAAGAAAATGATACCTTTTGAACAGCGAATTAAAGCAAGAGATATTTCTCGCAAAGGCAGGCGCAAAGTTCGCAAAGCAATATATGTTTTTTGATATCGGAATAGAGTAACCTATCCTTAAATTTATTGTATGAATAAAGAAAAAGTGGATGTACTGGTAATAGGCGCAGGGCCGGCAGGAACCGTGGCTGCATCTATCGTGAACAAAGCAGGCTTTAGTGTGAAAATCGTGGAGAAAATGAAATTTCCCCGTTTTGTGATCGGGGAAAGCCTGCTGCCACGCTGCATGGAAGCGCTTACAGAAGCCGGGTTTATAGATGCAGTGAAGGCAAAAGGGTTCCAGGAAAAATTCGGAGCCAAGTTTGTGAAGGACGGCAAGATATGTGACTATATGTTTTCTGACCAATACACGCCGGGCTGGAACTGGACATGGCAGGTGCCAAGGGCGGAGTTTGACAAAACACTTGCAGATACCGTGGAAAGCATGGGCGTGCCGGTGGCGTAT
>CAIJNJ010000397.1 GCA_903821975.1 uncultured Bacteroidota bacterium | reverse complement strand
GTCAAAGTTTTCGTCCGTCACATATTTTTTGCGCAGCAACGTTTTGAAAACGTCTTCCAATACCTTCATTAAGGTAGGCCTGTCAATGTTTTCGGCGTCTTTAAACTCCTGGAAGGAGTCAATGAGATTGATACTTGCCATATGCTTTCTTTTTCATCCCGGCCACTGCCGGGATCTTTAATTAAAAAATGATTTGTACTACTGTTTTTTTAATGTTTACAAATGGTATTTCTGCTATTATTATTGCATCCTTTGGTTTCGCGCCCTTTATTTCCAGTGTTATGTGGTCATCGGTTGCCTCTTTCATTAAGCCCGTCCTTTCCACACCTTCATTATCGGTAACGGTTACCTTGCGGCCAATATTCTTTTTATACTGGCGCGCCTGTAGCAGCGGTTCATCCACCCCCGGGCTCGATACTTCCAGCGAAAAATCCCCGTTCGGGAACATCTGCTCTTCCTCTATGCGGGCATACAATTTACGGTTCACCTGCGTGCACTTCTCTATCGAGAAACCGCTGTCGGCATCCAGGTATACCTTGATGTTATTTACTGGTTTTACTTTAATATTTACGATAAAGATATCGGTGCCCTCAAGCAAGGGCTCTAAAAAAGTATAAACCTGTTGTTCTGTTGTTTCGGCCATAACTTAAAAAACGAGGGGGACACCATTGTGTCCCCTCTTTTTGAATATTACTATGCAAATGTACAACTTTTTCTAATTATTACAACCTTCTACCAGCCCATACATATAATTATATTTTCATTAACGCTGCTTACCTCTATATAGTGCTCCATTTACCGAATAGCCCGCCATTTTAACCTATCAACCATTCAACCTATCAACTAATTCCCCCTATCTTTGTGTTATGTTGAAAGATATAATTGTCCTGGCGCTGGTCATTTTCCTTATTTCCCGGATACTCAACCGTTATATATTACCCATTTTCAGGGTTACCACTGCGGCAAATGACAATATCCGCCGGATGCAGGAACAAATGAAAGCCCAGATGCAGGAAATGCAGCAGCGCGCCAACCAGGCACCTAATAACTACCATACCAGTTCCCAAACCAGGCACACCGAAAAAGAAGGCGACTATATAGATTACGAGGAAATAAAATAGAAGACCTGCGCCCCATCATGCTGACCGCGTGCCGCCGTAGCATTAGCGGTGGCGCGGCGAGGTCAAAGCACCAAATTCCATTCCTCAACTGTTATAGCGCTCATTCTACTTCACCCTCTCCCCGGGAGAGGGCCGGGGTGAGGCTTTTTAAACACACTTTCCTCGATCGTCATCCCCGGCTCCAGGTATATGGTCTGTATACCCAGTTCTTTGGCCCCCGCTATATGTTGCGGGCTGTCGTCTATAAATAAGGTCTCTTCAGCTTTCAGCCCGTTATCATCCAGTACCCGTTTGAATATCTCCGTATTTGGTTTGCGCATACCCACCCTGTGCGACAAGTATACCTTATCAAAGAACACCCCTATGTTAGGTATCCCGTGTGTGCGCATCAGCAGGTCGTTAAAAGCCGCCTCATGCACCTCGTTTGTATTGCTCAGCAGGAAAAGGTCATAATACAGCCGCAGTTGCTGTAGTATCTGTAGCCGCCTTACCGGGTAGTCTATCAGCATGGCGTTCCATGCATTCAGTATCTGCGCATCGGTTATTTCCCTGCTCGATGCCTTTTTGAGTTCACTTATGAACTCCTCGCTTGTCATTTGTCCCACTTCAAACTTATCAAACAGGTCCGTTTGCCGCAGTTGTGAATATAACGCCGGGAAATCAGTGATACCTGCTTCTACAAACGCCTTTTCCGTAAGCTTATAATCAATATTTAATATCACCCCGCCCAGGTCGAAAATGATATGCTTGATCCCTTTTATCATCATGCAAAAATAGGGGTAATTACTGCCGGTAGATTTGCCAACTTTTCAAAAGTTGACGAATCTAGCATCACGAACAAAAATTCATTTCCCTTTTTTCAGAAAATCCTATACATTTGCAGCCCCAATCCCGACAGATATTGGGAGAGGTATTTGCCTAACGGCATCGGTCCTATAGCTCAGTTGGTTAGAGCACCTGACTCATAATCAGGGGGTCCTTGGTTCAAACCCGAGTGGGACCACAGAATAAACGATTAGTAAACAAGCAGTTACATTCATTTGTAACTGCTTTTTACTTTTATAGATTTCCTCCCGCACTAAAACTCGC
>CAIJNJ010000396.1 GCA_903821975.1 uncultured Bacteroidota bacterium | reverse complement strand
GTATACCCGAACTATCAAAGCTATATGCTGAACTAAACGGGTATAAGGCTGAAGATGAAATACCGTATATCCTCGGCCTGAAAGATGTAGTGAACAGGGAGATAAAAAGGGTAAAGGGTGCATTTCAGAAAAAGGATACCATCGCAATAGGATATTAATAAAGCAAATGCCATTATTTACAGTACCATATCCATTAGGCATAGATTACTACATACAGGAGCTTTGGCAAAAGCCGATGTATGAAAAGTTGATATCTAAATGGGGATTGGACGATGATAAATACAATTGCTTTAGCCGCGTATATCGCAATTATAATGTAAATGATAAAGGGTATATCCCCGAGGCTTACAAAGCAGATGCAAACAATACCACACATGATTATGTGGGGAGTGACGGGCTACAATCAGGTCCATTGTTCTTTCAGGATACGGTAGCCGCAATATCTTTTTTTGGGCTGCTTGACCCTATAAGAACGACACACGCAGATGTTGCGCAGGATACGGCAAAGGTGGAACTTATATTCTTTGTGAACCTTGAGCAGATAACAGCCGGGGGGATACCATTAAATAAGCAACAGGGACAAAGACTCGATGATGTTTGCGTAAATGATGTGGTGAACTGGATAAAAAGACGTGGGGGTTCTACCATAGAAGTAATTGAGCAGTACCGCGATATTGATAAAGTGTTGGAGCGGTATAGTGGAGATTACAAAAAAGCGGTTTTAAACCGTGATATGCAGCCGTTCTTTTGTTTTAAGATAATCTGCGAATTAAGATACAATACTTTGTTATACATGAAACCAACAATACCCGCTTAAACCCTATCATCTAACTATTAAAACTCTATCAAATGCCTGAAGAAATAAGTAACGTAAATCTCAACTCCGCCGCAAATACCGGCAATACCGGCGTAATAACAATGGGGGCGGGTGGATACCTTGAGCCTGCTCTTATACGTGCGCTTGTACTTGTGCCGCGCGGTACGGTAATTCCAAAAACAGCGATGGTAAGCCAAGCTGCATTTAACACGTATGTAAATGCAAAGTTCGTAGCTGACGACCGAAAGGACCGTTGGTTTATGTTTGGCGATCTTGATGCGTTCAAGGATGAAACAAAAGCGGCATCGAGCGAAGATACCGGAGTATTGCAGACAATGGTATATAAGTATGCACCAAAGTACAGTTTCCGGTACATGACCGGCTTCGGTAACTTCCAGGAAGCATTGCAGTTCAACAATACGAACATGGACTATTACTGGATAGACCAGAATGGTACATGGGATGGTTGGTTTGACCCGAATGGCACAGGTGGCCTCGCCGCATATACTAATTACCAACTTTTCGTTGATGATATCGGCAGGGATACCGATAAGACGCAGAACAAGTATATGTTCAGCGTACAGGCCAAGAACAGGGCGCAGTACAATGAAAACTTCGCATACTTCGCGGCCAATATAGATTTTGATGCAATAAATATGCTTCAAAATGTATGGCTGACAGATGTAAGCGCCATACTCGGTATGCCGCTCGACATAGATACGACTACCGATGTTGTTCTGTGCGCTAAGTTCAACCAATTGTCAACTGACTTCATTCAGTATTATGAAAGTGTTTTGACTGCACCATGCTTTACGGCTTACAACACTTCTACCGGAGCGGCAGCGACAATCGCAACGGCGGTATTCGGGGAGATAGCGGTTGCAGGGCAGACATATTACTATGCATGGTTAACGCTGAGTGCGGCGCCTATAGCTACAAATATCGTTCGTTTCTCACTTGCTGCACCAAGTGTAACAGAACCGATCATATCGGCAAACGTGGTTTGTGAGCTTCCAAATACAGCATCGCATACTTTCTAATCAATTTCTTAACGGGTGGGGTGTAAAAACCTCACCCTTTTAAACCATATACAATGGCTTCAAGAACATGGACACCCGAATTTATAAAAGGCTTTAATTCATTATCGGCTTTCCAGGCATGGAATAAGGCTAAGGCAAAACCATTCGCTGACGCAGCAATTACGGCAGCGTGGAATGAGGCGAACCCACAAGCGCCGGCACAACCAGCAAAGCCTGCCGTTCCACCTGCTTCAACAAACTAATAATGTCTACCGTTAGTGAAATGCGACAACAGGTACAAGCCCTGCAGTCCAATATCATCGAACTGGCGGGAGAGGCAATACTTGAAAACAAGGATGCTATTGCAGCACTCGTAATTCAGCAACAATATGACGAGGGTGTATCCGGAGATGGTGCGCCCCTTTCGCCTTATAGCACACCTTATCGTAAACGCAAAGAGAAGTTAGGATTAT
>CAIJNJ010000395.1 GCA_903821975.1 uncultured Bacteroidota bacterium | reverse complement strand
TGACGACGTAAGGAACCTCTTTGCGCTTACCACTGCGTTTGAGAAATATAATATCCAGACGATCACTGCGGAAAGTGGCCAGGATGCTATCAACATCCTCAATGAGAGCAACACTATCGACATGGTACTCATGGACATCATGATGCCGGAGATGGATGGATACGAAACAACCCAGAAGATAAGAAGGGAACATAAGAACAGCAATCTGCCGATAATAGCCGTGACCGCAAAAGCGATGAAGGGCGACCGTGAAAAATGTATTGAAGCGGGTGCGTCTGACTATATTACCAAGCCGGTGAAAATAGACCAATTGTTGTCGCTGATGAGAGTTTGGCTGTACAAATAATTGATTGGAATGCTAACATAAATAAGCATGGACGGAGCAACTGAAAATATATACCCTGTACGCCCGGATGTAAAACTACTGGTAGTAGATGACCGGGAAGATAACCTGTTCTCTATCGAAACCATCCTGGAAAAAGAAGGCTATCTCATCAGGAGAGCAAATTCGGGGCGGGCGGCATTAAGGACACTGCTGAAAGAAGATGATTTCACCCTGATACTGATGGATGTGCAGATGCCCGATCTGAGTGGGTTTGAAACAGCAACCCTTATATATGAGCGGGATAAACTGAAGCATATCCCTATCATATTTATCACAGCCAATGACTATGGCGAAGAGAGCGCATACAAGGGTTACCAGATGGGCGGCGTGGACTACATCTACAAGCCCATTAACCCCGACCTGCTGCGTGCCAAGGTAGCCGTGCTCGCCGAGCTCTATAAGAAGAACCACCAGTTGATGGCGCAGGAACAAAAGATGATCGCCACTAACAGGCGCCTTGAAAAAGAAATAAAAGACCGGATAAACTCTGAAGAACATGTGAACCTGCTGAACAGGCAACTGTTGGAAAACATAGCCCAGCTAAAAGCGACAAATGAAGAACTGGAAAGGTTTGCCTATGTAGCATCGCACGATCTGCAGGAGCCACTGCGCAAGATCATCCTTTTCAGTAACCAGATAGCTACCCGTTATAAAAATGTACTGAATGATGAGGGCCGGGATTTTGTGGAACGCATAATGAAATCATCTGAAAGGATGAGGGTGCTCATTAAAAACATACTGAGTTTTTCAAGGTCTGCCGAAAGCACAGAATGCGTGGAGGAAACAGATCTTAATTTATTGATAGAAGGTATTTTGTCTGATCTGGAAGTATCCATAGCCCAGAAAAATGCCGTTTTCCACATCGGGGAACTGCCTAAGCTAAGGATCATTCCGGAGCGCTTTAGGCAGTTATTCCAGAACCTCATAATCAACGCACTGAAGTTCTCAAAAGAAAACACCCCACCTGAGATACAAATTTATGCAGAAGGAAGAATGAGCCCCGACTCCGGAAATGATACTACACAGCCGGACTATTATGATATCTATGTAAAAGATAACGGTATCGGTTTTGAGCAAAAGTATGCGGATGAAATATTTACCCTGTTCAAACGGCTGAACAGTAAAGACCGGTTCGAAGGTACAGGCATTGGCCTATCTATCTGCAAGAAAATAGTGGAGCAGCATAATGGCAATATCTCCGCCACCAGCGACCCCGGCGTGGGCACAACATTCACAATCTCCTTGCCTGCCGGGGAAAACTCCCTGCCGCTAAAAGAAGAAGAAGCCATGAACATGCCGATCCTATAAAACACATCTGTTGTTTTATAACATTCATTTAACAGGCACATAACATTGTGGTTACATTAAAGTAGTCATTTTGTATAACCAAATGTTCCGAAGGATAATAAATGGCTAAGAGAGAAGTGGACATTGTAGTGCTTTCTGATATACACCTAGGCACCTACGGATGTCACGCAACAGAACTCCTCCAGTATTTAAAAAGTATCAAACCCAAAGCGGTAGTCCTCAACGGCGACATAATTGACGTCTGGCAATTCAGCAAAAGATACTGGCCTGCAACACACATGATGGTGGTGAAACACCTCATCGGCCTCATCGCCAAAGACATTCCTGTATACTACATACCGGGCAACCATGATGAGATGCTGCGTCGCTTCAAAGGGTTCAGATTAGGCTCGCTCAAGATCACCAATAAGCTCTCACTGAAAATAGATAATGCACGCGTCTGGATATTCCATGGTGACGTATTTGATGTTGTGATGCAGCACAGCCGCTGGCTGGCAAAGCTGGGCGCAATAGGTTATGATACGCTTATCCTCATCAACCGCTTTGTAAACTATATATCACTGAAGATGGGCAGGGGCAAAATATCGCTCTCCAAAAAAGTGAAGAACAGCGTAAAGGGTGCGGTAAAATTCATCAACAAATTTGAAGATACTGTTTGCGATATTGCCGCTGAAAACAACTATGATTATGTTATCTGCGGGCATATACACCACCCTGAAATAAGAGGTGTGGATACAAAACACGGTCATGTAACCTACATGAACTCCGGTGACTGGATAGAGAACCTCACAGCGCTGGAATATAACGAGTCTAAATGGAGCCTTTATAACTTCAATGAAGATCCGGTAGCCAAAACAATAGACATCAATAAGAAGAAGGCAAGTAAGGAATCGGCCAAATCGCTGATGGACAGCCTGATGCTGGAGATGAATATGAAACCTAACCTGTTTAACGAAATGGGGAACCGGGAAGATGATAGCATGGAAGATATGGAGGACAACAGTGAAGCAGCGTGATACGTTAATTAGTCAAAAAGTTAATTGGTTAAATGGCATCCTGCATACACAAACAATACTATCGACTAACTACTATCTACTAAATACTTTGACTTAATGAAGATATTATTTGCAATACAAGGTACCGGTAATGGCCATCTGAGCAGGGCCCGGGATGTATACCCCGAACTCGCGAAATATGGCCAGGTAGATGTGCTGATCAGCGGTATACAGGCCGATGTGGATGTACCATTCCCGGTTAACTACCGTATGTATGGTATGAGCTTTATTTTCGGCAAGCGCGGCGGTGTGGATATTCTAGAGACCGCGAAAAAATTGAAACTGTTCCGGCTGCTGAAGGATATCAGGAATTTCCCGGTGGAAGAATACGATCTTGTTATTAACGACTTTGAACCGGTTTCTGCATGGGCATGTAAGCGCAAAAAAATACCGTGTGTATCCCTTAGCCACCAATGCGCTGTATTAAATGAGAATGCACCTGCTCCCGAGTCGGGTGACCCTATGGGCAAATTAGTGTTACAACGCTACGCGCCGGTTACCGCCGCTTATGGCTTTCATTTCAAGGCATTTGCAAAAAATATTTTCACGCCGGTCATCCGTAAAGAAATACGAAAGCTTACACCTACCGACCAGGGGCATTATACCGTATACCTGCCAGCCTATGACGATGAGACCATTGTAAAGCACCTCTCTTATTTTAAAGATGCTAAATGGCAGGTGTTCTCCAAGCACAATAAAGAGCCGTTCACTTCAGGTAATGTAACGGTGAGTAAAATAGATAACCGTGCGTTTATTGAAAGCATGGCTGCCAGCACGGGCGTATTGTGTGGCGCAGGTTTTGAAGGGCCCGCAGAGGCTATGTACCTTAATAAAAAAGTGCTCGTAATACCTATGCTTACCCAGTACGAGCAACATTGTAATGCCGCCGGTGCCAAAGCAATGGGTGCAACTGTTATTAAAACACTGCACGAAAAATACTACGACACCATCCGCACATGGCTGGATAATGGACCTAAAATATCCGTCGATTACCCGGATATGACTGCCGAGGTAGTTGCGAAGATCATGCAGGAGCATGCAGGCAGTAAAATTTCAAATACTGTCATACTGAGCGAAGCCGAAGGATCAAAATCCAAATTACAAGCTATATAGATGATACAAGATCTGAACTTCAAGAACAATGTAGCGATGGCGTTCAACCACGGGCTCGACCTGCTGGTAAAGCTTACGGACATTGTGATGGCCATCTGGCTATAATGCGGTCATGCCAATATAAGAGGGTAATGAAAAATTACCGCCACTACCCTACTGTTAAAAAGCACATTGAACCTTCGCGTCTTTGCGGTTAAAGCGTACAATATTAATAGGCTGAAATCGACCTAAAAATCTGTTCCTAATGCAAAGTAGATGATCGGTGATTTTATGGGCTCTATATTCCAGGCTGCATCAAGGCGCACAAAATAACCGAATAACGAAGTACGCAACCCGCCGCCATAGCCCAGCGCCAGGCCGGAGTCTTCCGGTACCCTGATCTTGAGTATCATGTTATAATTGACAGAAGTATATGGCGAAGACAGGTTGTCGCCATTGGGCAAAAAGCCATTCCACGCATCACCGGCATCTACAAAGGCTACTACCTGCAGGTTTTTCAGGATGGCAGATTGTATAGGCCGCTTCATGAACGTAGTCAGCACCGGCAGGCGCAGCTCCGTATTAAACACAAAGTAGTTATTGCCCGTGCGCGCATACTGTTTATAACCCCGCACAGTTGTAGCCAGCGACTGGAAGCCAAAATTGTCGCCAGGTGCACCACCCGATCCGTCTGCACGTTTTGGCCTGATCCAGTCATCTACGCCACCAAGCAGGTATTCTACTTCGCTGTTACCATCTGAGTGCGCATAAGCAAGGCGATTGGCCAATATAAAGTTCTTATAAAGCTTCTGGTAGTTGCGTATATCGACCCCGAAATTATAACAGCTCCTGTTGCCGTTATTAAGGCCATACAGTTCTTCCCCATAAACCTTGAACCTTGTTCCGTTCAGGATGTTAATGGCCGGGGTTATAGTGTTATCAAACACATACTCCAGCCTGCTAAGCGAAGTGTAGTTTGTGAAATTAGAAAATGGATACGCCAGGCTAAATGTGTCTGTCACTTTTTGCACCATCTTATCCTGGCGTATGCCGATATGAAAACGTATGCTGTGTACCCTGTCGAGCGGATAATTAAAATCTGCCTGCACCTGGTTGGTAACGGTTTTAAACAGTTGTGGCGGCAGTATATTATTGGCATCTACATACCACGCTTTATTGGTATTACGCAGGAATAATATGCCCCAGTCCATGTAGCGCTTAAAATTCTGGTATTGCAAAAAATAAGTCGAGGATGGCGAGGCCGAGGTCTCATCTATTGGCAATTGAAACCCGAAGGTGATCTTATGGTCCTCCATCAGTTCATTAAGGCTCAAGGTAGCCAGCGCGCCAAGTGACGGGTTATCGTAATACCCGCCATTCGTGGCTATAGACTGGTATTGCGAGAACAATATGCTGTTGTCCAGTTTCACAGAGAACATATCCGGCTTAAAGCTCAACTTGTACGGTGATGGCTTCATGTTCAGGTAGGCGCTGTCTGTTATCTCCGTAAGCACCGAGCTGTCTGCTGCTGCATTACCTGCATTGTTGTTGTATATATTGTTCGTCCTGCTCTTTATTTTGCGCCTGGGTTGTGACGAGGTGTCCGAAAATTCAGATTGGAAAGCATTACCACCTTTTATATCCGGCTCAGTTGGCTCTTCCTCATCGCGTGAAAAAATTCGCCGCTGCTGCTGGTCGGGTTGTACTGTGCCTACTGCCGTAGTGGCCGAAGCCGTGTCCTTCTTTTCCGTTTGCTTCTGTGCAGTCAAAACAGTTGGCGACAACTCCTTAACCGTAGCATTCACACCGGGCATTTGCAACTCATGGAAATACACCATATACTTGTCCTTCACCTGTATCACATCCGCCACATCGCCGCTGGCAAGGTTATATTGCTGGCTGATGATGCTTGTATTGTAATTGGTGATAGGCACAGAGTATGCCGAGTCTTTGCCATGAGCAGTGCGAGCAAAAAGCACTACGTATTTATTGGTGATCCCGTTATCATCATACAGGTACGCGAAATTATCAAAGCCATACTGTATCGGTTGCGATATGTTCCCTTTCTTTACATTGCTGCACTGCAGCAGTTCTGTACTCTTTGTCTTGGTGTTGTAGAAAAATACATTCATCGGCCCTGTGGGCAATTCATTCACACCCAGCGGCACATCAATATTCGGCTTCGGCCTGTTAGAAAGAAACAATATGCCCGTTCTTGATCCGCCACTGATGAACTCCGGAGATATTTCATCCCATACATCATCTGTTATGTTTGTCATTTTCGAACCCTTCAGTGAAAACATGTACAGGTCGGTCTGGCTTTTTTTGATGGCAGAGAATACCAGCTTGTCCTCATCCTGGTCTGTACCAAACGCCATACTCAGCACACGGTCAAAACGGTTCTTGGGTATCACATAGTCATTTATCCTGCCCTTCAGGCTATTGTATATCTTCAGCTTCACCTGGTGGCCTTTCTTGTACAGCACCGCCATTTTATAGCCTGTATTAGACCATGCTATCATCGGGTAGTTAGGGTCGGTTTGCTCGGTAAGGTCTTTCTGCCCGCCTTCCAGTATTGTAGCCACTTCCTGCTCTTTTGCTGTTTTCTGGTCATACACGGTATACTTGCCATCTTTCCATACCACATAGCATATGTCACTGCCCCTCGGCGATACCCTTATGTTTCTTATGACACTGTTATCCTTTGGCACCTTTAGCGCTATGAGCCCCTTCGTGCTGTCGGGCGATTCCTGCTGTATGGAGTCGAGCCGGTATACTTCTTTATAAAAGGTGATGCAGGAGTCATATGCCTTTGTCACTTTTATGCCAAGGCCACTTTTATCCTTCATTGCCTTATTGAGGCTTGTTTTCTTCTGCATGCTGTATAGCAGCTCCTTCACCGTGGCATTTCCATACTGCGTAGATACAAACTTCCAGAATGCCTTGCCTGCCAGGTCGGGATATTCTTCAGCCAACTGATAAAACCCGGCATCCGGGCGCGCATCCAGCAGGCTCTTCCACTTGCTGTTGCTCGTGGCATCCCATCCGTCCACGAGATAAGAAATATACCCGTTCGTCACCCATTCCGGCAGGTTCAGCAGCAGCGCGTTCTTCACCATCTTCTTGAAGTTCTCGCCAAATATCATGCGCTCCATCACTACCCGCGCCATACCCGTGCGTATCTGGTGCTGCAGGTCGTTATGCTCGCCGGTAAAGTACACCACCAGCTTATCGCCTACCAGGTCCACGGTGCCTGCTTTCGAATTCCCTATACCCTGTGCATCCTCTTTAAGGCCCACATTCGTCTGCCGGTATTCATCATACGAGTTATACAGTATAATGTTGAACCGCTTCGGAAATTGGCCGCCGAGTTTATGCTCTATCAGTTTTATATCGTCCTCAGCTTCTTCTGCCACATACCTGCCCAGTTGCCTGCCTGCCTTGTCGTAATGGTATACGCGAAAATGCTTGGTGTCAAAATACTTCCATTGAAACTTGCGGTACTGTATCCGGTTTTGCCCGAATGCCTCGAGATAAGACTGGGCATGTGATTTTAAGGGATTGGCAAAACATGCACATATAACAACCATCAGTATAGCTGTCCTTCTGCGCATATGCTTAAATTGAGCCATTGAGCCATTACTCCATTGAGCCATTAAACCCTTACTTTTGTAATAATAGTTTTCTAATCTCCTGAAATGCATGTCAATAGTGCTTTTCACCATAACTTTATTTTCATAGGTACAAATCAGGTACAATACATTCAAAAATACGAATAATTCATCGCTAATACTGTTAGCAAATTGCAAATATTATTAATCTGTTTATTGAAATTGAAATATTTTACATAAAACTTAAATTACTACCTGAGTGGTAACAAAATAAGAAATAAGAACAAATAGTAGAGTTTCGGAATAGCGTTAAATCAATTACACAAATGCTACCCGTTACAATATAGAGGCTGCCCCATTATGGAGCAGCCTCTGTGAAAATTAACGCTTTATTGAACCTTACTTGGCTAACACTATTTTTCCAACGCTTACTAAGCCGTTGTCAGTGCTTGCTTGGAATAAATAGATTCCATTTGCAAGTAAGTGAGTATCCCATAAAATTTTACCCGCATTATTTCTTGTATGCAACTCAGCAACCTGCTGCCCAACTACATCGGTAATAAC
>CAIJNJ010000394.1 GCA_903821975.1 uncultured Bacteroidota bacterium | reverse complement strand
TGCTTACAAGTTCTTATATGATAAGGGCTTTGTTGTTTGGGTGTAGTTAAAACCCTACGCAAATGGGATATTGACACGTTTTAGTTCCATAGTTTCATAGCTTCATCCAACCTTTTGTTTTTTATCTTAAAATATATTTCCGTAGATGAGCGTTTATTATGCCCTAACAGCTTCTGCACTTCGTCTATACTCATTCCCAATTCGGCACACCTACACGCAAAACCGTGTCTGAACGCATGGCTACTAATATCAACCTTTGTTATGCCGGCAATAGAAACAAGTGATTTTATAGCCCTATTGTATTCCTGATTTGTTATTTTCAATGGCTTGCCTTTCACATACTCAACCACTTCATTTATATACTTATTAAATCCAATACTCACTATTTCGCCATTCTTTTGAGCATACAAGAGTAACCGCTTGCCTGTGGTATCTTCTATAACTTTCTTTGAATAATCGAACCTTACCGCATCCCCGAAGCGCAAACCGCTATAATATGACAACAAACAATAGTAGCCAATGGTTTTTAAATACTCCGTTATAGGCTTAGTCTTTAAGGCATCGTGGAATTGCTGAGCCTCAGACCACTCGATGTAGACAGGTATTCCCTGCACATACTTGCCACGATCATAATCCTTCATTGGATTTTCTTTGATGATACCACCCACTTTTATAGCTGCGTTGAGCATGGTATTTAGAAACTTCAACGACTTCCAAATGGTATTTTCATGGTTGAGCAGTTCAGACCTCATATAATGCTCATAGCCTTGCAGCCATTTGTATGTAATATCCGCAAAGGATAGGTGGCTGGCATGTTGTTTCATCTTGCTCACCTCGGTAAGATATGTGCGCTTACTCTCATTGCTATAGTTTTTAATAGATATTTGTTCATCACAGAAAGCATAAAAATCTTTCACTACATCTAAATAGATGCCCATTAAGCGGTGTGCGATGTGTTGGGCGGTAAATACTATCCCATTATCCCTATCCTGCTCAAATTCGGTTATAATAGCTGTGCGCTCATCAAATATCATTCGGTTGATTGCCTCGCAGTCTTTGTGTCCTTTTTTACATAACCCCGCTTTTTTATCCCATTGAGCAGTATTTATTTTCTGATTTAGGTTTTTGAACTTATAAGAAGTGGTGCCAGGTATCGTAACCTTCATTGTGAGTGCATCAGAATTGATAACAACAATCTTTACGGTAGGTATTTTAGCCCTCATTCAAATTTCATTAAAATGGTTATTCAAATTTATTACGCAAATTAATAAAAATAACCACAAATTTGAACACATTTATTATTACGCAAATGGGCTATAAACGAAGAAACACGCCTGTTATAGCGTGTTCTGTGTGTTTTGCTCCTTTGAGCGAGGCGGACTGGACGGGACTTCAATTTTATATACAAAAGTGCCGTTTCATTCAAATATTTATTGAATTTCCTTATGCTATTTCTACTATTTCGCATCGGGCTTACTGCCTGGTTTTGGGGGGACAAACCGCTTTGCTAATATCTTTATGCACGCCGCTCTTTTAGCGGCTTCCGTTCGCTTTTATCATCTTTCAGGTCGGGTATCTTTCTTGCTAATATACCGTTGGTTTCTGCTAATTGCCTGCTAATTTCCATAATGTGCCGTGCCATTTCTAAATTTAGTGTGTGCATATCGTCTTCATTTATAGTGAGTTGCGAATCTAATAGATTATCCTTATTGCCCGATAGTTTTTTACTATTTTTTTGTTTGAGATTATTTGTTTTATTAGGCACTCCTATTGGTGTTGCCATCTTCTTTATTATTCCCGCATTAATAGTTTCGAAACTATACCCAAACTTTTCACAAAAGGTT
>CAIJNJ010000393.1 GCA_903821975.1 uncultured Bacteroidota bacterium | reverse complement strand
TTTTTTTCATAGGTAAAGGTAATAAATAAGGGTTGTACATTCATTACCTTTATCAAATGTATAGTTTGCTATTATTCTCAGGAACCAATTACAATAATCCGCCAATAGGAGTAATTTTAATTGTTGGTGTGCTTATATTGATATTTGCTTTAATTAGAAACATCGGAAAGAAATAAAATTTAAAACTGATATACTATTACCTACACCTAAGAAGTAAAATCCACCACTATGAATTTTAAATATGCAGGTTTAATCTTGATTTCGATTGCATTAATTGTGGGTTTGTTATCTCTTAGTAACTTTTATCCTGTTCTTTTTTGGGAGTACACTTCTGCAAAAATTGACATAAGAATGCAGAATAGTGGTTTTAATAAAAATGAAATTAATATGGAACTTTCTACAACTCTTATAAGAGCATGCGCTCAATCACTTTATTTTGCTCTTATGTCTGTGTGCTTTTTCATTTCTGGAGTAATCTTACTAAATAAAAATAGACAGGTGGATTAAAGTAGTAAGTAATCGCTTTTTTTATTTATTCTAAAATGGTAAAATGCAACATATCCGGAACGGGGTTGCTGCTTTTTTATGCGCGCTTACGTAAAATCTATCCGCTAATAATAGACAATTATCAATATTATATAAGAAGCAAAATGAAGTAGTCATGGTGAACCCCATAGTGAGCGAAGTCGAACAACGAACCATGACTGCTGAGTTAGTTGTTTTGCTTAATAGCGCCTTGATGGTGATTTAATCACTCACTGGTGCGCCTTGAGGTTCGTGATCCACGTTTGCATAACACCGGATACAATTATGGTATCATTCAGCATGATCATGGGTTTGCTGTTCGCATTTGCGCTGGTATCGGGTGCGGAGAAACCCCTGCCATAAATAGTAGTGGGGCCGGATGCAGTGCCAACAGGTATTTGTGACGGAATGATGATCGAATAATTGGGATAGTTGCCTGTCAGGTTAGCATAAACATAATAATCTCCCGAGAGATCGTATATCCATACCTGGTGATCGTTGAATTGCGCGGTAGAGATACTGGCACTATATATCGATTGGAAATTACCTGATGCGGAATAGACCAGGTCATTGCCATAATATTCTGTGTCTAGGCCGGAGCTCACATACTTATGCACCACATGCAGGTTTATAGGGTATTGATATTTCCATCCGGCCCGTTCACATACATGTCTATGGTATAAACACCGGTATCTGTATTCACATTAATAAAACTGGTCCATTGGTTAGGCAATCTTAATACACCTGATGAAGGCACCGTGTCGGTAATGCCTGCAGGGAAGCCGGTGAAAGTGCACAGGATGGAATCGTTCTTCCTGTTTGCTGCGATGAGTGTAAACCCGCAAACCAAAGATGTTACCTCACTGTCTGTAACCTGTATTGTTGGTACGCCGTCCTTAACGCTGTACCCATTAACTGTTACTTCATCATATACCGGCCTGTTCAGCTGCTGGTTGTAATAAGCATCTTTATTGCCACACGCACAAAAAAAGACTATTAAAAAGAATGCAGGTACAATAATTCTTTTCATCCAAAGCAATTTACAATATTGTAATATCAATTATCCTGCCAAAAATCGTGTTTGTTAAAAAAACCGCTGGTATATCATTTATCCACATAGTACCGTAATGAATTTTTAATTTTGAATTAACCACGTATTTTTGACATTATACATTATGCAACAACAGATCCGGAATATCATGCAGGCGTCTATCGACACCAAGCAAAAGTTACTATCAGACCCTGTACTTATAGAAAGAATTGAAAAGATCACCTCGGTAATAGCCACCGCCTTTGCAAACGGCAACAAAGTGCTGTTTTGCGGCAACGGGGGCAGCGCAGCCGATGCCCAGCACCTGGCTGCAGAATTCAGCGGGCGTTTCTATACCGACCGCGATGCATTGCCATCGGAAGCCCTGCACTGTAATTCTTCGTATATAACTGCGGTGGCAAACGATTATGGTTACGATGTGGTCTACAGCCGTATTATAAAAGGCACCGGTAAGCCGGGAGATGTATTGGTAGGTCTCAGCACATCCGGAAATTCTGTTAATATTATCAATGCGCTGGAACAGGCAAAAAAAGTTGGTATGATTACTGTAGGACTAACAGGAGAGACCGGCGGTAAAATGAAAACAATATGCGACCACCTGGTAAATGTACCGAGCAACGATACACCAAGGATACAGGAATCGCACATAATGGTTGGACATATTATTTGCCAGTTAGTGGAAGAGACATTATTTAAATCAAAATAGCGCAAGATGAACCCCTTGAACATTAAACCCGGGATCGACAAAAGCTGGACCCTGTTCCTTGACCGCGATGGTGTCATAAATATAGAATCAGTTGGTTCTTATATTACAGACTGGAGCGAATTTACTTTTCATGATGGCGTACTGGATGCACTGCATTCACTAAGCCGCACCTTTGGGCATATAATAGTTGTGTCTAACCAACGGGGCGTTGGCCGTGGCATCATGACCATGGAATCACTGCGCGAAATAAATGCAAACATGCGTGAGGCTGTTGCCGGCTTCGGCGGCCGTATAGATAAAGTATATTCCTGCACCGCCATTACCGATGATGACCGTAACCGTAAGCCCAATACAGGAATGGGTATGCAGGCACAGGAAGATTTCCCCGTCATTGATTTCAAACGCAGCATAATGGTGGGCAACAGTATGAGTGATATGGAATTTGGCAAAAGACTTTCCATGCACACCATATTCCTTACCACCAAGCATGATCCGGTTGATCTGCCAAACGACCTGATCGATGAGCAGTACCCTTCACTCCAGGCCTGGGCAAAGAAACTGGTACCTGCGGTAATGGCCGGTTGCTAAACATAATAATTCCAGTAAATAAATTGTATTTTTGCATGTATCCTCATGCAACAATACCAATAAATAAAAAAAATTATGCTTCGCACGATTGTAACCCCCGATAATCAGAATGTTTCCATACATGTTCCACAAGAATATGTAGGCAAACAAATTGAAGTATTATTATATGCTACTGATGAGATAAAGCCAGAAGTACCAAAAAATGCCAAAAAACTTAAACCTTCTGATTTCGCAGGTACATTATCTAAAAAGGATGCCCTCAAGCTTTTAAAGGATGTTGAACAAAGCCGTAACGAATGGGAGAGAGGTTTTTAATTGACACCAATGCCTTGCTTGACTTCCAGGGAGAATTATTACCCCCGAAAGGCAGTGATTTTATCACTTCTATTATCGACGTTGAATTCAACATATCGATCATCAATAAAATCGAACTGCTTGGAAGCAAATACGTTACTCCCAAAACCGAGAGTTTTATCAATTTAGCAAGAGTGTTTGAATTAGATACCAATGTAGTCAATACCACGATCCAATTGCGTAAAAATCGCCGGATAAAGCTTCCTGATGCAATTATTGCTGCAACTGCAATTGTATATGGATTAACACTTGTTACCCGTAACACTAAAGACTTTACGGGCATCAAAGATTTAAAAGTAGTTAACCCGCACAAGCTCTGATTTCTTTCACGCTGGTTCCTCATTATAATCGAATTCAAACCCGACAATAATGAATTTATTTTAATACAAAATGGCAGCTATTCCCTTTTTAGCAGGAAAAACTAACATTTACTTTATTTTCCCAATATATCTTCCTCCGATTTCCGTATTTTTGCGGCTCCTTTTTATTTTTTAATTGAGTTTTTTAAATAAAAAGTTTTTACTACCTTTGCAATCCCTTAAAAATATGGCTAAGCAGTCGCTGATCAAACAAGACGGAACAATAGTGGAGGCATTATCAAATGCCATGTTCCGCGTACGTTTGGAGAATGGACACGAAATACTGGCCACAATATCGGGTAAAATGCGCATGCACTACATACGTATATTGCCCGGAGATAAGGTAGGAGTGGAGATGAGCCCGTATGACCTCAGTCGCGGCAGGATCATTTACCGCTACAAATAAAATGCTTTATAACAATAAGGTTTAGAATTTTGACTTTTTAATAATAATTGTATGAAAGTAAGAGCATCCATAAAAAAACGCAGCGTTGATTGCAAGATCGTGCGCCGTAAAGGTAAATTGTACATCATCAACAAAAAGAATCCACGTTTTAAACAAAGACAAGGATAATATTTTTAATTTTTTAATTTTCAATTTTCAATGGCTCGTATAGCTGGTATTGATCTTCCGAAGAACAAACGTGGTGAGATAGCGCTCACTTATATTTTCGGCATTGGTAATAGTACTGCCCGGTACATCCTCGACAAAGCAGGCGTTTCTTATGATAAGAAAGCGTTTGAGTGGAATGATGAAGAGCAGACTGCCATCCGTAATATTATCAACGCGGAATTTAAAGTAGAGGGACAGTTGCGCTCTGAAGTGCAGATGAACATTAAGCGTCTTATGGATATCGCTTGTTACCGTGGTGTTCGTCACCGTAAGGGTCTTCCTTTACGTGGCCAGCGTACCCGTACCAACAGCCGTACCCGTAAAGGTAAGCGTAAGACAGTAGCAGGTAAGAAGAAAGCACCTAAGAAATAATCAC
>CAIJNJ010000392.1 GCA_903821975.1 uncultured Bacteroidota bacterium | reverse complement strand
GTACTATAAGCTTCCTTTTTAATTTCATAGTGTTATTTAAAACTCCTTATCAGACCTCAGGCCCTTTATCTTTCCTGTCTTCCATGCCTTCATATCTTCTTTATATGCAGCAGCGTTTCTTTCGGTAACAGATACGGGATCCAGCTCTTCGAGGTTCGGCTTGCCGGCATCTACCCAGGCGGTATACCAGTAATCAGCTATGGCTTGTATTGAGGCTCTCATCTGGTTTTCTACCATGCCGCCCAGCAGTTCATGGTATACGTGTGCATACTCATAGGCGTGAACGGGGGAGCCAAACTTGTTCTTTACCGGCTGGCCATCGGCGCCTACCAGGTACTGCTTATCATTGGGATTGTCTTTTCGCATTTTGCTTTCTATACTCAGCAATGTATTTACCAGTTGATGGCTGCTGTCTATCATATCCCATGTTGTTTTCCTGATATCAGGGATATAATGTGCATTGGCAACATATAAGCGATAGTCTTTCCCGAATAATTCGGGTAACTGCGATTCCCAGAATGCATGTATCCCTACCTGCCCGGTAAGCTGGCCGTTATGGTTTATGGATGTATGCAGGGGCATGTGTGCGTCTGCTATATAATGTCCCAGGTCCGCGGCAAGGTATAGTATCTCGGTTTTTCGCTTGTTTTTCATTGCGTCGGTCAGCTTCACCATCATGTCCTCTATGTTCCAGGGCAGTATGCCGTATTTTTCCAGGGTGTCTTTGCCATATTTTGCGATCGCCTCGTCCATTGTCGCCGGCATATGTATGGCTGCTGTGTATTCAAATCTTTCCAGGTCAATATAATGCCTGCTCCCTTCCACCTTATCGTTATACATATGCTTGCGCACATCCGGCATTACAGACTCCTCTACAATAAAATCGGTATGGTTATAGAAGAACATGCCCATTTCATGTGGTAATGCCAGCACTGCGCCTTTATTGATATGGTTATGCCCCCAAACGCCCCATCCGAATACCATAGGGATGCTGCTTGCTGATATAAGGAGCAGTACGGCGAATATCTTCTTCTTCATAACTATACGTTAGTATGATGTAAACTTAATGATTTGCTCCGGAAGGTAATAAAAATAAATCGCGGGATATGGGCTGGTCTAATCAGGCAATACTTCCTTATCTACGGTTTTAAAAGTAAACGTGCGCTGGGATATATAGCTGAGAATAGCTGTGATAATACAGATACAGGTATACCTCACTGTCTGGTTGATCATAGGCAGCCAGAGCGTGCAGGCCTTAATGAGCACATATGTAAGCACAATAAAGGAAACGGTAGTAAGCGCATATCGGAAAAGCTGTATTCGTCCGTGCAGGTTGGATTCCGGGAAAACTATATGGCGCGACATGATGAAACCCGCGGGGAAACTAATGGCAAATGCGACGATCCATGCGCTTACTTCCGGGGCAATGACAAAATTCCCATAAATAAGGAGGGCTTGCTTCTTGAAAATGAAATTGAACGCAACGTATTCTAGAAATATATTAAGCACGGTATTTGATCCGCCGCAAGCGAGGTAACGAAAGGTTTGGGTAGGTATCAGCCATGCAAACGGCTTGTGACAAAAATCTATGAACCCAACTACGATATGCCTGGTCTTTGTAAACAAATTGAAAAATTAGCCGCAAAGGTAAGCTATTTTATTAAATATATTCCGTTTACCATGCCAGTTTTCGCATATTTTGGAATAATTCCAACTCCTGTCGCCCACATATTTTTAATAGTTCACTAAGTTCGTCATAAGAGACAATATCCGAGGTGCGTTCCTTCATTATGCGCGCTGCGGAATAGGCAAAATTGCGCCAATCGTCGCCTATTTTGGTTAACTGTGCCGAATAAGCCAACAAGTCATCTCTCTTAAGGAGTTGGCCGGCTTCCTGCAAAAAAGCAGCATACAGGTAACGGAAACCTGCTCCTCCTGTGCCAATTTCTTCCTGCATGCGTATCACATTGCCGAGGTATAACGCAGCCTTTCGTGGTGGTAATTTTTTCGGGTAGGCCTTTATCCGGTCTGCAAGTAAAAAAATGGCTTTATTGCCAAACCACGGTATAGGTGGTGCCAGCATGAAAAAGCAGGTTTGTTTAATGCCCTGCTCTATAGCTTTTGCCATATTCATATCCTTCGATGTGCCGGTTACGTAATACATAAACCCTTTAGGTTCCGGGGCGCCTTTTGCAAAGCGGCATTTTACCAGGTCTTCCGGGGCAATGCGTGTTACGCCTTCCATTATCGGGTCGCTGATCAGGTACTCGTTGTTTTGCTTGCCGTAGGCTACAAGATTGTGTGCGTTAAAGTGGAATCGGAAGGCTTCAGGCAGGTAGGGCAGGTAAAATACGCTGCCAAGTATACCTACCGGTTTACCTGTTGCGAGTACGTCATCCAGTGCCTGCATGGCTTTCCCTTGGTCCCTGAAACGCTCGGCATGTATTTTTACATTGAGCCGCTCGGCCACCCTTTTAAATATTGCTCCCGGCCATATACGGTAAGTGGTTCCCGGTACACCATTTATTTTCAGCAATGGAAGATGCCCGAAAAAAAGCCCTGCCCCTATCCCAAAAGCCATTGGCTCACTGATATCAATTCCCTCGTGGCGTAAAAGGTTTGAGGTAACACCGCTCTCGCAGTGTGCATGCTGTAAATGAATAAATGGATGATCGTTCATGAATGTATTTAGTGCGCCTGTTTCCCGAAATTGATCAGTTCGTCCCTGGTGATGTTAAAGATACGGGCGTATTGATCAAGTGTCCCTGTATTTAACTTTTTAAACACTTCCGGCCTGAAGTGGCGTTTCACCTGCCATTGCCATTTGCCTATATACCGTGCCAGCAGGGCCACATCCATCAGGTTCTTCTGCATAAAATAGGGTATGGGGCTCCATTGGCCGTCACGTACTTTTTTTTCTGTTTCTGCAAGCGTCTCATCAATGTCATCCCAGGCCTGTTTTAGCGCAAAGTTCTCTGCTTCCCAGCCTGCTGAGTTCACTCCTGTATATTTACCGTCCTGTCCCACAGCATACACTACTTTTTTCAAAGTATCACCCTGTTTTATATTCCTTGGGTCCTGCGGCACCTCATTTACATTCATCGGCAATATTTTTGCAAAATATATTCAACTCACAACTCACGACTTACGACTTACGACACAAATCACATACCAAGATAAAGAATTACGGGGAAATGGTCGCTGTAGCCATTTATCCAGTGTGTTCCCACAAAGGAGCGGTGCGGCTCTCCCTCATGTCCTTTGTAGTGATCTATAATAAGGTCAGGCTTGAATATTTCCGCTTTTTCATAATGTAGTTTATGGTTTTTGTTCTTCAAAAAGCCATATGAAATGATCACCTGGTCAAAGAGGTTCCAGCTATGTTTGTATTCTTCAGTGCCACCGCCTTTTTTGTAAATGTTTATCCACGGGTCGTACAGGCCGCTGCGCTGCACCTCATTTGTTTCACCCTTGGCGCCCAATACATTTATTATACTGTTGTCAGTAGGGTTATCATTCAAGTCTCCCATTACGATCACCTTTGCATCCGGGTTCTTTTTCATTACGGCATCTATTGCGTCTTTGTCCACCTTTGCGGCAATGGCCCGTTTCGGGCTGCTCTCATCTTCACCACCTATGCGCGATGGCCAATGGTTTACAAACACATGCACCGTATCGCCGTTCAGTATTCCATATACATGCAGCACATCCCGCGTTATAGACTTGCCCCCTGTTCCCGACAGGTCTACATGCAACGGCTCTGCTTTTAGTACAAGAAAATACTTAGGGTTGTATAGCAGGGCAACATTTATGCCACGTGGGTCCGGGCCGTCAAACCATTCATATTTATAATTGCGCCGCGCTATTTCAGGTTGATGGGAAAGGTCATTTAGCACTGTATTATTCTCTACTTCCGCCAGGCCAATCAGTGCCGGTCCATCTATGCCGTCCATACTTTGTATTACGGTGGCAATATTGTGCACCTTCTGTTCATAGATCCGCTGGGTATAATGATATTTTCCTTCCGGGGTAAATTCCTCATCTTCTTTTGCAGGGTTATGTACCGTATCAAAGAAATTTTCGCAATTATAGAAAGCTACGGTTATAGCACGATCATCTGTTTTTTGCGCGCAACCGGTACAGCTCAGCGAAAATGATAAAACAAGCAGCAAATAAACCTTTTGTAAAGCCATTAATTTTATATTTAAGTTACGCCGATCTTGCTATCGGAATATTTACTAATTTCCACAAAAATATACACTATGTCTTACAACAAAGGATTAATTGCAGAACTTCAGATGGAAGCTGCATCTACCAGGAAAATGCTGGAGCGTGTACCGCTCGACAAAAGCGATTGGAAACCACATGAAAAATCGATGAAGCTCGGCCGCCTTGCGGGCCATGTTGCCGAACTTCCGGGTTGGGTTGCCATGACCATGACTACCGACGAGCTTGATCTTTCTAAGATGGACTACAAGCCTACAATGTCTACGTCAACAGAAGAGCTGGTTGGTGTTCTTGACACTAATGTAGGCAAGGCCATGGCAGCGCTTGAAAATGCTAAAGACGAAGACTTTGACAAAATGTGGACACTTCGCAATGGCGCGCATGAGATATTCACGATGCCGAAAAAAGCAGTGATACGCAGCATGGCATACAGTCATCATTATCATCACCGCGGCCAGCTCAGCGTTTATCTACGCCTCCTCGACATCCCCGTTCCCGGCATGTACGGCCCCAGCGCTGATGACGTAAGAGTTATGACAGCAGATACTGAGCTTGGCTAAGGTTTCCTGAAAATATACTTTAAAGTAAAGGCGGCTGAAAGGCCGCTTTTATATTTCAATAATAGCACTTTTAGTGTATCATTCTTTGAACATCCCGAAAGACAGAAATGCATTTAGATCGCTGTTACAGGAGTAATATAGAGAGCCCGTAATCTGCGCAGAGTATCATGATGCAGGTAAGTACCACTGCTTTTGTGGATGACCGGCCTATCTCCAGGGCGCCGCCTTCTACATAATAACCATAGTAAGCCGGGATAATGGTTATGAACAGCGAGAAGGTAAAGGCCTTGATAATGGCAAAGAAAAGGTTGTATGGGTGGAAACCAGTGGTAAGCCCGTAAAAGAACTGCTGCTTCGTAAGGATATTGGAGAACATACCCGCCAGGTACCCACCCCAGATGCTTATGGCTATTGAGATGATGATGAGGCAGGGGATCATGACCATGCCCGCAAGTATCTTGGGCATTACCAGGTAGGTCTTGGTATTTACGCCCATTATCTCTAAGGCGTCTATCTGCTCGCTCACGCGCATGTTGCCCAGCTCAGATGATATCTTAGAGCCTATTACCCCTGCAAGCACTATACATACAAGGGTGGGGGAAAATTCTATGATCGTGGAATCGCGCACCAATGTGCCGATAACCGACTTTGGTACCAGCGGACTTACCAACTGGTAGGCAAACTGTACAGTCATCACCATACCCATGAACAAAGAGATGATAAGGACTATGGGTAATGAACCAATGCCAATGTCCATGCACTGTTCCATGAATTCGATCCAGTAGACTTTCAGGTTCTCGGGTTTGCTGAAACCCTCCCTGATCATTAATGACGCCTTACCGATATGTTCGAAAACCTGTTTCATGCCTGGGCAAAGGTAGGTAAAAGTCGTAAGTCATGAGTCGTAAGTCGTAGGTAGTGGATGGTAGGTGGTAGTTGATAGTTGATAGTTGGTGAGGCGAAGGGGATAGTCTGTAATTAAGAATCCCCCAGTTTAGCTGGGGGATTCTTTGTCATGAGCACTTATGACTCACGATTTATGACTTACGACTTAATTAAGCCATTTTTTTCAGTTCTTCTACGCGTGCTTCGCGGTCTTCTTCGTTTTTCAGCTTGCCGCTCTTATCCATATCTACAAGGATTGGAGCTGCTACGAAAATAGAAGAGAAGGTACCGGTGATAACACCGATCAGCATCGCAAATGCGAAGCCGCGGGTTACCTCACCACCTACGATGAATAATATAAGCACCACGATAAACACGGTGAGTGATGTCATCACTGTACGTGGCAGGGTGTCATTGATCGCGCGGTTTACAACGCTGCTCTTATCTTCATTGGGTGACTTGCGGAAATACTCCCTGATACGGTCGAACACGATGATCGTATCATTCATAGAGAAACCGATAACCGTAAGAATGGCCGCGATAAAGTGCTGGTTGATCTCCATTGCAAATGGTACGTGACCACGAAGGAAAGAGAAGACAGCCAAAGTAGCGCACACGTTGAATAACAGCGACACTGCCGTACCCAGCGAATACTGCCATTTGCGGAAGCGCAGCAGTATGTATATGGATATACATATCAGCGACAGGATGGTTGCGTACTTGGCGCCGCGTATCAGGTCGTCAGAGATCGTAGGTAATACGGTCTGTGAGCTCTGTACATACTTGGTGTTGAAGTCCTGCAAAGAAACTGACGAAGGGATAAAACCTTCCTTAGTCAATCCTTCATATAACTTCTGCTGTACCTGCTGCTCTATCTGCTGGCCTGGCTGAGTAATAAGATAAGAGGTCGTGATATTTACCTGGTTATTTGTTCCTATTGTTTTTACAGTAGGGTATTCGTTGAAGTAGGTGTGCAGTTTCTCACGGATACTTACCACATCATATTTCTGGTCAAACTTAACGGTATAGCTACGGCCACCGGCAAACTCAACGCCGTAATCGAAACCATGTACCAGTGAACCGATACCTGCCAGTACCACTGCTACAGAAATAATATAAGATACCTTGCGCTTACGCATAAAGTCGAAATGCGCTTTGCGGAATACTGCTTTTGATACCGGAGTGAAGTAATTGAAGTGACGACCGCTCTTGGTATATATATCCTTGATAAGGCGGGATACGAGGATACCGCAGAATAACGAAATAGTGATACTCAATAACTGAGTGGTAGCAAAACCAAGTACAGGGCCAAGGCCGAATGTGAACAGGATGCCCGCTGTGATCAACTGCGCAATGTGACCGTCGAGTACAGGCGCGTTAGATCGCTTGTAACCATCAATAATGGCCTGCTCGTGGGTTTTGCCCGCGGCAAGTTCCTCTTTGATACGCTCAAAGATAAGTACGTGCGCATCTACCGCCATACCGATACCCAGTACAAGACCTGCTATACCCGGCAGTGTAAGTGTGGCGTGAAGGGCAGAGAGTATACCTACTGTGAACAACAGGTTCAATGTAAGTGAAATGTTTGCAACCCATCCGCTGGAACTATAATAAACAAGCATCAGTATGAAGATGGCGAGGAATGAAAGCGCGATAGCGGTGAAGCCGGATTTGATAGACTCAGCACCGAGGGTAGGACCTACTACCTGCTCCTGCACGATGTGCGCCGGTGCGGGCAGCTTACCTGACTTCAGGATGTTTGCAAGGTCCTGCGCCTGCTCTGTAGTGAAGTCCCCCGATATTTCTGTATTGCCACCGCTGATCTCATTCTCTACACGTGGGCATGAATAAACACGGTCATCAAGTACCACAGCAATAAAGCCTTTGTTTGCAGCAATGCGGCCTGTCATATCTTTCCAGATACGCGCACCGGTGATGTCCATATCCATAGTAACATCGGGCTTGCCGTTGAGCGGGCTGTAGTCCATGCGTGAAGTAGTGATATGATCACCTTCCAGTTTTGCAGAACCGCCTGTTGGCATTTTCAGTGCATACAGCAGCAGTGGCGCTTTCGGGTCGTGTGTGGTCTTGCCGTTGTCGGCGCCATATACGAAATGCACATTGGAAGGGAATTTGTTTTTAACCACGTCAAGTGAAAGATATTTCCGCACATTTGCCGTGTCTTTCTTCAGCACATAGCCTACTACAGGGCTTGTGTAATAACCGTCCTGCTGTGTGGCATTAGGCTGTATCAAAGCCGTAAGCGGGTATTTCTTCAAAGCTGCCTGCCTGCCGGTATCTGCAGTGTTAGCAGCGCCACCTTTGGTACCTGCATCTTTATTGCCTGCGAGCACGTTTGCAAGGCTACCGGTATCAGATTTACTTTTTGTAGAATCAGAAGCGGTTGCATTTTTTGCAGAATCGGTAGCAGAAGAATCTTTATTACCTGATAAGTAACCGGCGAGGGCGTCATTTGCAGCAGCCCATAACTGGCCGATCTCCGGGTTAGTGTAAGTTTCAAAGAACTGGAGTTTTGCAGTAGCCTGCAGGTAAGCGCGAACACGCTCAGGGTTCTGCACACCTGCAAGTTCCACAGTGATGATGCTCTTATTCTCATCAAGGTTTACGTTAGGGTTAGCTACACCGAATTTATCGATACGGGTAAGGATAACGTTATAAGTACGCTTTACGGCGTCCTTAGCCTCTGTATTTAATTTAGCAAGTACAGCAGCATTTGAAGTGGTGCTGGTGATATCTTTATCAGATGGTTTAGTGAACAGGTAAGCCAGGTTCACATTCGGGTTTTCCTTCTGGAAAATATCACCGAACAGTGTGATGAAATTAGCTTCACTGTTGGCTTTCGCGGCATTTGCATCAGCTATCGCTTTGTTCAGCAGCGGATCGTGCGGGTTATTACTCATAGAGCGAACCAACTCGTCGAGGCTCACTTCCAGTGTTACGTTCATACCACCCTGGAGGTCAAGACCAAGGCCCAGCTCTTCAGCCTTAGCCTGCTGGTAAGTGTATTTCTTCAGCATGCTGAAGATCACTTCGCCCTGCATACTATCTGAGATAGCCTGGTAGTGGGTACCAATGAGCCTGTCCAGCGCCGGACCTGTGGCGGTTGGGTCATCGGCCTTAGCAGCACGCTCAGCTTGTGCGTGCATTTTCTTTTCCTCGTTGCGGACTATGAATGTCAGAGAAAGCTGGTACAGCGATATCAGGATAAGCGCGGCAGTAAAAAACTTCACCAAACCTTTTAAATGCATGGGTTTTTGTTAAGATTATCAGTATAATAAAATGAAAATGTCCACCGGAATACGTTACTTAATTTAAGTATATCGTTTTCAGATGGGGTGCAAAGATAGGATTTAATATAAAAAAATAAAGTCCTGCACCACATTTAAAATTTTCATCATTGAATGATCAGAGGAAGGTGGTAATGCCCTTTGGGATACAATTACGCATGATAATTTATTTATCTTATGTATTATTTAATTTTATTATGAGTTGTTACTGATTCATATAAATAGGAAATGCCCCGCTTTATGGGGCATTTCCATTTATCTCGACTTGTTTAATATTACTTTCCTATAAGCACTTTACCTGATTGTGTGGTACCATCGGTTATTACCTGGTACAAGTAAACGCCCGGTACATAACTTGCCACATTAAAGCTTGCGAAACTGCTGTTCTGCAATACCTGTTCTTCCATAAGGCGGCCTGTAATATCCATCAGTTTAATGGTAACATTATCCTGTAATGAATACTGGAAGTTTAAAGTCTGTGTTGCAGGAACCGGAAAAACGGTCAACCCCTGCGATCCAACCGCTGCTCCGGGTAATGGATCAAACCTGTTTGCGGTCTGTGTATTCCCATAGTTGTCGGATCCACTATTACCTGTACCGCCGGTATTACTTTTACGTCCACCCGATGGGCTTGTAACACAGCATGGCAGCCCTAATGCATGCGTTTTCACCGCGCTCATAAACGTTGAGTTTACATGGCCCGCACTTGCAGGCGGCATGCCTGCGGTGGCTGCCGCTGATTTCGTCCATTCGCTGGGATTGCCTAGGTGGCTTGCCGTGCTACCGCTGAACACATACCTTGCTCCGGCTCCGGAGCCGCTTATCACCGGCCCGCCCAGGTCATCTGTTCCGGCGGTAATGCTGGCAAATGCATTAAGCCCTGTTGCCGGCCCATAGCCTATGCCATGGTAGAATGCTGGCTCACCGGGGTGCAGGCTGTCGCAGCCGGGGCACCTCACTTGTAGCGCATCGCCTGCATTATCCAGGCCTATCGTATTTTCCCATGCCGATGCTTTCACGTAAGGGAGCGTGCTGTCATCACTGCAGTAATTACATTTAAGCGGGCGCGGCAATGTCAGGAACCGCTCCATACTAAAGACGTATACATTGGTTACAATCTTGGTTAATCTGTTATTTATTTTTGCCCACTACGAAAAGCTATCAGGCAGCAATGTCGCATTGATTCATAAAAAATTTGCTAATAGCTTAATTCTGTACTTACGTTACTCGCAATAATATCCCATCAAGGGTAACACACTAAAAAAAGAAAACAATTTGTACTAAAAAGAGGAATTTCCATTAAGCTGCTATAAAGTTTAAAAACTTTTCTCAGTTTTATAAATATTTATGAAAATATTTTTACGGTAAAGTATAGTTTCCAGTCAAGGGAGTCTTTGCCCGCCATAATTTTTTGTGAAGCCGGAATAAACATTTCGTCTTGGCATGCGTTCATTAGCATCTTATCTTTGTCCTCGAAAGCCAAAGTTTTTATCAATTGCCATAGCCTTTAGCGAAGGCATGTAACGATGGCTTTGTGGATTTGATTTTTCTTCTCGCAGATCACTGCTACACAATCCACTTATAAATCGCCATAAAATTATAAAAAAATAAATTTGAAAATGGGGCGTAAATGGGGTGCAGATGGGGCGTAAATGGGGTGTCCGATTTTATCTAATATCATGATAATCAATTGTTTACTATTTTGTTGCCCCTAATAAATATTTTCAGAAAATTGGGGCAATGTAAAGGGTATCGCTCTTAATATTCGAGAAATGGGGGGCAAAACCCGAGTTCAAATTTTTTTCACTTTATTACATGAAAAGATTATTTTTACGCAAACTAATGCCATCTGCTCAAACAGAGCGGCCCTAAATTTTATTATATGCTACGTAAATTTACCCTTATCTTTTTGTTGTGCGCAGGCCTGCACAGTATAGCGCAGGCCCAGGTGCTCGACTCGGTATCTATCTACCTGCCCTACGGTACAGATACCACTTGCCCAGGTATACAGCTCACTTTTACTGCTGTACAGAGCAATGATACATTCACATCTACCTCGTACCACTGGTACACGGATAATACCTTTACCGGTGTGGTGATAGACACTTTCTATACCACGGCCCTTGTAGATGGCGACAGTGTTTATTGCATGATCTACTATATAAACAGCCTTGGCGTTCTTGATAGTTTTAAATCGAACCAGATAATCGTTCATCGCAGTAACCTGATTCCCCCGCGTGTGCTTATTTCGCTTACCACAGGCAGTAATCCAGGTTGCGGCGCTACACCGCTTACATTCACTGCTTACCCTGTGAATGGCGGTACGGCCCCTACCTACCAGTGGATGGTAGATGATACGGCCCTTGTGGGTGAGGATAGCATTACGATCACCCGATATTTCAACCCGGGAGATACGGTTTCGTGTATCATGGTTTCCAACTCTCCATGCGCGGTCCCGGACAGTGCCATTTCCTTCGGTGTGCCGATCATTCATGATTCGCTTACGGCTACTGATTCTATTTTTGTAAACCGTAACCCTATATGTTTCGGTACACTTGATACCTTTAATGCGATCACTTATGCACCAGGAGGCTCCGGCTATTCGATAGCATGGTATGTGGATAGCGTACTGATACCAGCGGCAGTAGGTAATGTGTTTATCACAGACAGCCTGCACGATGGCGATAAAGTGTATGCTATACTTACAGATCCTGACCCATGTGTGATCAACCACACAACGGTTTCCAATGTAGTGACGATGACCGTAATTCCTTTGCAATATCCTTTTGCAAACATATTGCTGACCGAGGGTGCTAACCCTGGTTGTCTTGATTCTCCGCTTACTTTCACTGCGACCTTCGGTGATGCAGGTATAGGCGCTACAGATACCTGGTACATTAATGGTGTAGCTGCAGCATCGAATGTATCCACCTTCACGCATACCTACGTGAGTGGCGATGTGCTCACCTTCCAGGTGCAAACAACGGATGGCGGCTGTTATAATGCAGATACCTTCACTACCAGTTCATTCCTGATGATCCGCGACAGTACACCTACGGCACCGCTTATCTCTCTGATCGGCAACCTGCTGGTAGCAAATACTGCGGGTACCTATACATGGTATTACAACGGCAATATTATCCCCGGTGCTACCGGCCAGTACTATCACCCACTGGTGAGAGGCGATTACTATGTATTGAGAGACAGTGCTAACTGCCCATCGCTGCCATCCAATACACTTTACATATCACTGCTCGGCATCAATAATATTAATGGTGGAGATGATGTGAAGGTATATCCTAACCCAACTACCGGTATTATTGATCTCGATTTCGGACAAGCGATGACACTGAAGCTGGATGTATATAATATGTACGGGCAGGGGCTTCTTCACGAGGACATAGACAACCAATCACGTCATGAGATGGATCTCTCTTACCTGCCGGAAGGCAATTATTTCGTTGTTCTTAAGGACAACGAAGGCGGGTCGTCCACGTATAAAATACTGATAAAGAAATAAAGGATAACGGATTGGATATTATAAAGGCTGCCTTATGGCAGCCTTTATAATTAATAAAAAATGTATGCTAAAGGCTATGCCTGTTTTACCGCAGATGGTGTACCGGCTTTTTGATCGGCGGTATTGATGTTTTTGGTTACCCATGTATGTATATCTTCCTGGTGCAGGTCGTTCCTGTCCTGCGGAGAGCTGGCGATAACAATTACATCATAGAGCAATCCTTTATATTCATGTTGCAATGCGGTCTCTGCATCATCAAACAAAAGGTAGAATATAGTGAACCTGTTTTTGCTGTTCTGGTCAAAAGGAGCAATAGCAACGCAACTGATAATGGCGTCGTTATCCTTACCAAAAGGCTTCCCTACCAGATTTTGATATTGCGTAAACATTTTCTCGGCTTCAGGTAAAGTATATGGGGCACTTTTCATTAGAGATAAACGTTTCAAACGGCAATATAGAATATGCAGTGGAATTGATAAAGCAAAAAATAGATAATAACGGCAGGTTAACTTTTATGTACAGGGTATGAGCCTTGCATTGTTGTTTTGTGTAATTTTTAGAAGAACAGCCGGAAAGAGGTTCTATAGACAAATCAATTTCATGAGTATATACATTGCGATACGTATTATTTAATGCATCGGTATATTTATAACCGAATAAAACAGCATATCAAAATACTGACTTTCATTAACATAGATGAATTAAATATCATTAAATCGCATTGCGAACACAAACAATAAGGATTTATTACAAATTATGCATCTTCATATTAGAGTTGGCGGAAAATGGGATTTCAATTCAACGGTGATGCATATAAATAACGGCAATTATTTTAAACTGTGGGGAATTGTAGTATATTTATCCCTCTATATTGTAGATCATTTAAAAACATACATGAGACGATTCTTTTACCACTGTTGTGATCTGAAAAATATTGTGTTATTAAGCTGCGCTTTATCACTATCTGTGATCACAAATGCGCAAACCGCTACCCCACAAACGCCGCCTGCAAAAACAACCGCATCTAATGATGATATGGATACGGATAACCCTGCAGGAAATGACAGCACATGTGTACACGGGAAGTGTAACGAAAATAAATTCATTGTATCTGCTGACTTTGGCGGATCAACCATATACAACACAATAAACAGCAACACGACTATGGCGCCGGGCCTTACCTGGGCCGCAGCAGGACAACTGGCACATGAGTTCAAGATTAAGAGCCATAGCACAAGGTTGTTTTTATCATGGGGGCTAGAATTAAGGAATTTCAACGGCACACTCTCCTCACCGGATGGTGTAGGCGGTACGGCTTATGATAACTACCATTACTGGTATGCGGGTATCCCGTGCATGTTCCAGGTGGTGCATGTAAAACACCAGATAGGGCATCTTACCGATATCGGCTACTATGCACAGGCAAGCCTGGCACTGGGCTTTAAGGTAGACATGCTGGATGTATACAGCATACAGGGAAACAACTCATGGAATGATGTTGATGATAATTATACCGCCATCATGCTGCAGCAAAACATCAGCGCAGGTATCGCGATCAGAACCACAAGCACAACGTATTTATTCGGACCATACCTGGGATCTACGATCAGCAATATATCGAAGGTAGATGGCCTGACACAAAATGTATTCAGCTATGGAGCAAGGCTAAGTATTTTACTCTTTAAATAAGGTTAAACCAACTTAGACAGGCTCATAACAAACT
>CAIJNJ010000391.1 GCA_903821975.1 uncultured Bacteroidota bacterium | reverse complement strand
GGAGGTGTTGCAGGGTCTGTACCAAAATGATATCCGCTTAAAACAAATAGCGGCGGGGATCACTTTGCCCGGCCATAAGCTCAGGGTGTATCTCGACAACCTCCGCGGCTCTTCTATCAACTTTATTGCAAGCGGTTTGTGGCATCTTACAGATGCTAACCACGTATTCATACTGAACGACAAAGAAGAAGCTGCATACTTCCACAACGATATTGAACATCTAACCAAAGGGCTGGATGTTTTCTTCTTCCCCGATTCCTTTAAAAGAACCGGCTACTTCAACGAGCTGAACAGCAGCCATGTGATGCTGCGCACGGAGTCGCTCACAAAGTTTGCGGCGGCACGCGGCAGCAAGGGCATACACAAAAAGATACTGGTCACTTATCCCGAGGCATTGTTTGAGCGGGTGGTTAACCCCTCTTCCCTGTCTGATAATATGATCAGCATAAAAGTGGGAGAAACGCTGCATGTAGACGCTTTGCTGGAGCGCTTTATTTCGCTTGGCTTCCGGCGCGAAGATTTCGTGTATGAACCCGGGCAGTTTGCCATGCGCGGCGGGATACTGGATATCTATTCTTTCGGCAACGAACACCCTTATCGTATAGAACTGTTCGATACGGAAGTAGACAGCATCCGCATCTTCAACCCCGAAACACAACTTTCAGAACGCAAGCTGCTGCAGGTATCCATACTGCCCAACATAGAAACGAAGTTCGACGCACAGGAAAAGATATCTCTGCTCGATTACCTGCCTGAGAATACCGTGATATGGGCCAAGGACCTGACCTTCACATTGGGCCGCCTTGAAAAAATGGCCGCCGATCTGCCTGAAAAAATGGCCATCGGCCAGGTAGCCATAGACCATGAGGAAGAAATGCTGAAGGAAATATCCAAAGCGGATTTTGAAACAGATGGCCTTTGGCGGGAAAAGATAAAAAACAGGCACCTTATTGAATGGTACAATCATTCTCTTGAAAGAATAACCGGTGACGCCATAGATGCCACCTTCCAATTTGCAACAGAAGAGCAGCCGGTATTTAACCGCCAGTTCAATATGCTCATCAGCGACCTGCAAAAGAGGCTTGCCAATAAGTATGTTGCGTATATTTTCGCAGAAAACCCAAAGCAATTAGAGCGGCTGAGAAGCATTTTCGATGATGTTCATGCCGAGGTCCTTTTCGTGCCGGTGCCTACTGCCATCAGCAAGGGTTTTATAGACCACGATAAGAAAGTGATCTGCTATACAGACCACCAGATCTTCCAGCGGTACCATAAATACAATGTAAAACAGGCCTACTCAAAAGGCAAGGCGCTTACGCTCCGTGCACTGCGTGAGCTTACCCCCGGCGATTATGTAACGCATATAGACCATGGTGTAGGCACCTACAGCGGCCTGCAAAAAATAGAAGTTAACGGCAACATACAAGAGGCCATCCGCATTCTTTATAAGGATAATGATGTGCTGTATGTGAACATTAACTCGCTGCACAAAATAAGCAAGTACACCGGCAAAGAAGGCACTGTGCCGCGCGTGAACAAGCTGGGCAGCGATGCATGGCAAAAGCTGAAGAACAAAACCAAGAAACAGGTAAAAGATATTGCCGCCGACCTGATAAAGCTTTATGCAAAGCGTAAAGCGTCACAGGGATTTGCCTTTTCACCGGACAGCTATTTACAAACTGAGCTGGAAGCGTCATTCTTTTACGAGGACACACCCGACCAGGCAAAGGCTACGGCTGATGTGAAACGCGATATGGAAACACCCGCCCCCATGGACCGCCTCGTGTGTGGCGATGTGGGTTTTGGCAAGACGGAAATAGCCGTACGTGCCGCATTCAAAGCTGTGGGCGACAGCAAACAGGCAGCCATACTAGTACCTACTACCATTCTCGCGTTCCAGCACTTTAATACATTCAAAGAGCGGTTGAAAGATTTCCCATGTAATGTGGATTATGTGAACCGCTTCCGGTCGGCAAAAGAGAAGAAGGAAATTTTTAAAAAACTGGAAGAAGGCAAGATAGATATTGTGATAGGTACTCACGGCCTGCTGGGCAAGGAAGTGAAGTTCAAAGACCTTGGCATACTTATAATAGATGAGGAGCAGAAATTCGGTGTTTCTTCAAAAGAGAAATTGAGAGAACTGAAAGCAAGCGTAGATACGCTTACACTTACTGCTACCCCTATACCACGTACACTGCAATTCTCCCTGATGAATGC
>CAIJNJ010000390.1 GCA_903821975.1 uncultured Bacteroidota bacterium | reverse complement strand
TTCCGTAAAACCCAAGATTCACGGGCGTTTATACGTCTATATAATGAGGACCTTTAGGATATTTGAGTATTGTAATTACCAAAAAATAGAACAATAATGCAATATGAATAATTTTTTCCCTAATGTTATATTACTTCTTGATAATTTTTTAACTTTGAAACTTATAATTAAACCAGCAAATGAAAAAAATTAACTTAGCTTTCCTATTGTTCGCAGTTTTATGTTTTGCAGGTAAAAGTTTTGCTCAAACCAGCGTTGTACCGTGCTATACAACAGAAATGTTCAAAAAGTACGTGGCTCAGCACCCGGAGATGACCAAATACCAGCAGGAGTTAACAGAACAGACCATTCGCTATTACCAGGACCATCCTGCTGAACTGGCCAATTTCGGCAGAAAATCTTCTGCATCTGATACTGTATTCTACGATATTCCGGTGGTTGTGCACGTTATGCACGACTATGGCAGTGAATTATCATACTGCTCAGACAATTTCATATTCAATATGATCAATACCATGAACCAGGTATATGCAGGCCTGAACAATACCTCGCCTGTAATAGCACCTTTTCAAAAATTCATTGGTAAATCGATTATTCGTTTTCATTTAGCTACTATAGATCCTAACGGAAACCCTACTATAGGTATTACCCATCGCAGAACATACCTCACCTATGGTGGCGATGATATGGCTAAGATGGACCTGTGGGCGCCTCAAAGCTATTATAACATTTGGTTTGAGAATGTTATTGGTTCTTCTTCTGAACCAGGTTCTATTGTATTGGCATATGCAAACTTCCCATATGCTGCTGCATCATACCCATACAACGATGGTGTGATATCCCGTTATGACGCCGATGCTTATTCAAATTTCACTATTGAGCACGAAACAGGACACTATTTTAATTTATTACACCCATGGAACAACAACGGTGCAGGCGGCGGTGCAATAGCCAGCGGTTGTGGTGATGATGATGTCGACGATACTCCTCCTACAGAAGGCCACTTCAGTACTTGTCCTTTATATGACACTGCATGTGCTGAGAATTACTTTAAAATGTATCTTGACATACATGGTAATGATTCGTTGGTGAACTATCCTGATACCTGTAACACACAGAACATCATGGATTATTCCTCATGCACGTACATGTTCTCAAAAGGCCAGGTACAGCGTATGTACGCAGCACTCAACAGCAATGTAGGCGGCAGAAGTAACCTCCACGATTCTATGAACCTGGTAAACACAGGTGTATGGTATTCGCAAGGTAATTATGTTCCAAGACCCGACCTTAAGCCAATACCTGATTTTAACGCTACAAAAACCGGAAGCAATTACATGGATGTAATGGACTACTTCACATTCCCCGGCACTCCTGTTACATTCCGCAACCAAAGCTGGAATGATACGATCACCGGTGTATCCTGGACATTCAGCAACGGAGCTGCAATACCTACATCTACAGTTAATACCGCATTATCAAATAACTTCTCTGAACCGGGTTGGGTGAGCGTTTCCCTGACAGCTACGGGTAACCATACAGGTGACAGCACTATTACATGGCCTAATGCAGTGTTCGTTGCTGATGCAAATGCTACAAGCCCTGTAGGTGCAGGTTATTTCCAGGAGTTTGACCCTGCCGGTGACCGTGCTAAATGGCCAACTTTCAATTATTACAACAACCGTTTCAGGTGGCAGTTAAATGATAACGTTGGTTTTGACGACAATCATTGTATCGAATATCTTGGTTATGACAGTGCATTGATCATAAATCCACTTATCGGTCTGTACATCTTCCCGCCAACAGGTTCTCCTGGCGGTGACTTTGATGACCTTTTCAGTATCCCAATGGACCTTTCCAGTTTCACCGATACCTGCAACCTGAATTTCTACTTCTCAGGCGCTACCCGTTCCAGCAATACAGCGGATATCAATGACTCTATGTCTATCTGTTACTCTGTTGACAAGTCTAATACATGGACACACCTTAAAACGCTTTCAAAAACAAACCTGGATAATAAAGGAGCTAATTCAGTATCATACAGCCCATCAGGGCCTACTGACTGGGCGCCAATGACCATTGGTCTTCCTGCCGCTGCAAGAAAGGATTATGTAACTTTCCGCTTCAGGTATATGCCGGGTAATGGTACAAGCATAGAACTGTTTACAGGTACAAACGTTTACCCTATGAGCAGTGGTAACAACTACTACCTCGACCGTATCAATTTCAACCGCCTGCCTGCAGGTGTTGAAAATGTAAAGATGACAAGTGTTGATGTAGCAGTTGCTCCAAACCCAACTACCGGTGATGCATATGTGATCATTAAAGATGCTAACAACATTAACGCTGATGTGGTTGTTACTGATGTTACCGGCAAAGTGGTATACACAGTTAACCAGCATATTACCGGCAATGAAGCACATGTATTGATCCCTCATGCTGCGATAGCTACACCGGGTATGTACCTTGTACAGACTACTACAGGCAGCCAGTCACAAACAAGAAAACTGGTTGTTTATTAATAAGCTGAAATAATATTTTATCTGGTGGCTGCCTGCAATGAGCGGGCAGCCACTTTTTTAAGGAGGTACTTCCAAAACGATATTTATTTTTTGACCGACCCAAGATTTTGATTTATTTATCCGTCTATAGGAATAGTGCTAATTTTTATTCTATAAGTTTTTTTAAAACAACACATTAAATGAGAAACAGCTTTTTATTGTTATTTGCAGTTTTGTTTATTACCGGTAAGGCATCAGCACAATTGCTGCAGCCATGTGCTTCTGATGAAATGCGTAAGCGTATGATCGCCAAAAATCCGGACCTTTTGCAAGCGGAAGCTGCATATGAAACGCAGATAAACGCTGCATTGAAAAATATAAATTTTGACAGGGTTACGAGGACAACTTCAACGGATGAATCGGGAAATGTAACATTTTGGTATGACATCCCTGTTGTTGTGCACATTATTCATGATTTTAATGAAAATCAGGATTATTTATCAGACAACTATATTTTTCAATCCCTCATAGATTGGAATACAGTGTACGCAAAACAAAATTCTGACACATCCGAGATCATCGCGCCATTTAGGAAATGGGCTGGAAACCCACACATCCGTTTGCATTTGGCAACTATTGACCCGAATGGTAACCCTACAAAGGG
>CAIJNJ010000389.1 GCA_903821975.1 uncultured Bacteroidota bacterium | reverse complement strand
GCGTGCGCAAGTTCTTTTTATAGATGTCCAGTTGCTGCACCTGTGTTTTCATGCGCTCCTCGATGAGCGTTGTTACGGTGTCGAAGCTCACGAAGTAATACTTCTGCAAAGTATCGGCTTTGTTATACTTCATTTTCTTGAACATGCCGCTCCACAGTATCACCTCATCGTCGTAGTTGTCGTGCATATTGATGCGGGAGATAGTCTCCTGTATCAGGGCAGAATCTGCCAGGATGATATCCTGGCTCAGTGTATCCAGCCGGCTCTTGTTTTCCGTTTGGCGGATCGCTATTACTGCATCCTGCGAGTCTACCCGTTTCTGTATATCCGTGAGCCGGGCTTTGCGGTTATTGAAAGAGTCGATGAGTGTTTTTAATTCAGGTGAGCCGATCTTTTTTTCAGTCTTTGCGGTTTCCACGTTATCTATCTTTTGCGGGGAAACACCATGTTTCCTGCTGCTGGCATCGCCTGATTTCTTTTTTACTTTGCCGGCCTTGGAGTTTGCCGAATTAGTGTACTTATTGCATTGTGCAATGATGCGCTTATCATCGGCCTTTATTGCCTGTATGTATTTCTTGGCTTCCTGGTTCTTGGTCTTATTTTTTTTCTTCAGCTCGCTGTAATGCTCGGGGAAACCCTTTTTCTGCTCCTTGATATAGCCCTGCGATTTCTTAAGTACAGTCTGGGCATCGTTAATAAGCATCAGTCCTGTTTGTATAGTGCTGTCTGTAAAGGCTTTTTCTACTTCAGAGGTTGCTTTATAGATCTGTTTTATAGCGAGTATAGCAGGAAAGCGGTTATTGTAGGCATATGCGCGGTCGGCAAACTCAAACACTTTTTGCTTTTCATCAAGGTCGCTGATACGTGTTAGTTCGTAGTTGCTCTGGTTAATGGCGAAATAAGTATGATTGAACTTCACGACAGCGCTATCACCGGCTTCGAAGACCTGCATGGGCATGAGCGAGTCGGTGAGCTGCCATATAGGGTCGCTGGGCAAGTGTTTCAGGCGAAAGACCAACGGGTTTGGCATAAAATCATCCGGGTCATACTTGAATTTGAATTTGAGGTTCTTTGCTGTCCATGTTTTCTTGTGTAGTATTTTGTTTAGTGTTTTCCTGAATTTGCTTTGCTCCTGTACCAGGTATCCTGCACCCCATGTAGGGTCGGCAAAATGCCATTGGTTGTTTATCATTACCGCATTCCACATGTGGCGGGGAATGTAGAGCTTATCACCATTGTCAAATACCCAATCCTTTGCGTACCCTTCCACGTTCACTGCCTTGAGCCCGGCCTCGCGGCACATGGCGGTAAAGAGCATCGCATATCCTTCGCATACAGCCTTACGGGTTTTCAGGGCCCTTTCGGCCTGCTTGTCTTTGAAGATGTCACCTTTTTTTACTGCATTAACATCATACTTTATATTGTGGGTTATCCAATTGTAAATGGCGTTTGCTTTTGCCCTTTCGCTTGTTTCTCCGTCGCATAAAAAGTGTGTAAGATCTTTATAGTCACGGCACACGTCTTTCGGTGCAGTGATACCTATGGCAGTGTCTACCTGTGCATCGGCAATTTTGGGAAAAGACAACAGGAGGAGAAAAGAAAGTAGAATTTTTACCATAGGGCATCCCGGTTTGTATAAAATATTGGTTTTGAGGGGTCAAAAATACTGTTTTTGCCGATTTTATCTGAAAAATTATAATTTTAATTAAGTCATTGAACCTGATTTTTTTAGGAACGATTAGCGGCTATTTAATTACCTTGTTACTTCAATTTTATCAAAATGTCTGACCGCAGGAAGTTTGTTAAGTTTTCATTGTTGTCATCAGCTGCGATACTTGCGGGGAGATATCTTTTTGCGAAAGCGGCTACTAAGGATGCGCCCTTGCCGGCAACAGTGACGAATGATCCTATTGTCATCTCTACATGGGATTTTGGCAAAGATGCAAACACAGCTGCATGGGAAGTATTAAGAAAAGGCGGGCGTGCAGTGGATGCGGTAGAGACAGGTGTAAAAATACCTGAAGCAGATCCCGAGAACCAGACAGTAGGCCTTGGCGGCCGCCCGGACAGAGATGGACGTGTGACGCTGGACGCATGTATAATGGATGAGAACAGCAAATGCGGATCGGTAGCTTGCTTAGAGCACGTAGTGCATGCCATATCTGTAGCGCGGATGGTGATGGAGAAGACCCCTCATGTGATGCTGGTGGGTGATGGCGCAACACAATTCGCACTGGAAAACGGTTTTAAAAAGGAAAATCTCCTCACTCCCAAGAGTGAACAAGAGTGGAAAGAATGGCTTAAGAAAGAAAAATATGAGCCACAGAAAAACATAGAGAATATGTTACCAGGCGGGGTACGAAACCACGATACCATAGGCATGGTGGCTATGGATAAGAACGGTAACCTGGGCGGGGCATGCACTACCAGCGGCATGGCATATAAAATGCACGGGCGTGTGGGCGATTCACCTATTATTGGTGCCGGGCTATACGTGGATAATGAAGTAGGCGCTGCAACGAGTACAGGAGTAGGAGAGGAGGTGATACGTATTGTGGGCTCCCACCTGGTAGTGGAACTGATGCGGCAGGGACTGGAACCGGAGGAAGCCTGCAAAAAAGCCGTAGAGCGCATAGCAGCACGAAACCCGGAGCAGGCAAAACTGGTGCAGGTAGGTTTCCTTGCTTTGCATAAAAGCGGCAGGTTTGGTGCGTATGCTTTGCAGAAGGGATTTAGCTATGCGGTGAAGAATGGTAAGGAAGAGAAGGTATATGATGCGAAACACCTTTATTCTTAAAGTCAAAAGTTAAAAATCAAAAGCCAAAAGTGATTACCTGATGCCGGAGTTCAAATTATTAGAGGTTTGTGCTTTTAATATACAATCGTGTTTTATTGCTGAGCGGGCGGGTGCGGGGCGCATTGAATTGTGCGTGGACCCGCTGCAGGGAGGTACTACGCCCAGCTATGGATTGATAGAGTATGTGCTGCAGAAGATATCTATTCCCGCTTTTCCGATGATACGCACGCGTGGCGGCAACTTTATTTATGATGCAGATGAACTGGAGATCATGAAAAAAGATATACTAACCTGCAGGGAGCTCGGATGTCCCGGTATTGCTACCGGTATACAGTTAAGCAATGGCCAGATAGATGTCGAGAATTTAAAACGAATTGTAGAGTGGGCGCACCCGATGACCGTTACCTGCCACAAAGTATTTGACGCTACACCGGATGCTTTCGCTGCACTTGAAGATGTGATAGCTGCAGGCTGCACACGCATACTTACATCAGGCCTGCACAAGACCGCGGTGGAAGGGACAGAAGTGTTGAAGAAACTGGTAGCACAGGCCGGGGATAGGATAATTATTATGTCCGGTGGCGGTGTGAGGTCATCGAATATCGGTAAGCTGGCAGAAGATACGGGTGCACAGGAATTTCATAGCTCAGGCTTAGTAGCCAGGGGGACGAATCATATAGCGGATGAGGAGGAAGTGAGATTGATGGTAAATAGCCTCACGCCTGCCCTCTCTCGGGGGGAGGGTGATGTCGAATGAGGATTACGTACATTTTTTAACATAGGTGTCCCACACCTTGAAAGTGTGGGACACCTGCACTTGCAAATACTTTTATGAAAAAGATCATTTACACTTTATTACTGTGCCCATTGCTCGCATCAGCGCAGGACAAACTTTCGGAAAGTAACTACCGCATTTATTCGGTAAAGCTGGGCAAAGAGGTAACACTAAAAGATATTGCCGAAGATATGAGCACGCATGATGTGCTGTTCTTTGGCGAGGAGCACAATGACAGCGTGACCCATTACCTGGAACACACCATGCTGGAGACCCTGTACGCCAAATACGGTGCGCAGATGACGCTATCGATGGAGATGTTTGACCGCGATGTGCAGCCCGTGATGAATGAATACCTCAAAGGGTTCATCCGTGAAAAACACTTTACTAAAGATGCACGAGTGTGGAGCAACTACCGCGACTACAAGCCTATGGTAGAATTTGCCAAAGACAAAAGCCTGGATGTGATCTGCGCGAACGCGCCGACGAGGTATACCAACCTTGCCGGTCGTAAAGGCCAGCAGGCGCTGATGGAATTACCTGGCGAGTCTAAAGGATTCTTTGCACCGCTTCCTTATGATACGGCGTCAGGCGATTATTATGAAAAACTTACCGGGCTGCCACAGCATGCGAGCGGCACACTCAATGATACCGCTAAAAAGGCTGCGCCATCACCAATGGCAAGTATGGGTGGCTTTAACCTGGTAATGGCGCAGTCGCTGTGGGATGCAACCATGGCCTATTCTATTTCATCATACCTGAAGAAACATAAAGGGCAAAAGGTGATGCAGGTTAATGGCCGTTTTCACAGCGATGAAGGTTTTGCTGTTGTAACCCAGCTCCATAATTACCGGCCTAAAGTGAAAACGCTGGTTATATCCAGCGGCAGTGATGACGCCTTTCCGAATATAAAGTGGGATAATTATAAAAAGGATGGTGATTACATTATCATCACAGACCCTAAGGTGCCGAGGACATACAAGGATTAGGTGATAGGTTGATAAGTTGATAGGTTGATAGGTTGATAAGTTGAAAGGTTGATAAGTTGAAAGGTTGATAAGTTGATAGTTTGATAGATTGAAAATTTTTTCGTCTGCGGGGCTATGGCAGGCGAAGATAAGTTTGCTGTTGAGTAAAACTGTTTTATGAGAAACGGTAATGTTTGGGTCGGGTTTTTTACTGCTTTTTTATTCATTTCACTGGCGAGCATTGTTGCCAGATCACAGCCTGCATATAATGCACCCACCGTTGTGATAGGCAGGCAGGAGTGGATGACAGAAAACCTGAGTGTAGACCATTACATAGATGGCACCCCGATACCTGAAGCAAAATCAATGGCTGAGTGGAAATCGTATGATGAAAAGCGGATGGGCTGCTACTGCTATTACGATGATGATGCTAACTATGGCAGGATGTATGGCAAGTTGTATAACTGGTATGCAGTAAGGAGAGGTATTGCTCCCCATTGCTGGAGATTACCCACAAGAACCGATTTTGACAGATTGGTAGCATATGCAGGTGCTGCAAACGCAGGCAAGAAATTAAAAGCAAAGCACAGTTGGAGTAATGACTGGAATGGGAATAATGGAACAGGCTTCACCGCATTTGCCGGCGGTTGCAGGAACCCGTCCGGCACGTTTAGTTTTATAGGAAGAGAAGGCTTTTGGTGGACAGGTGAGCCGCGGAAGACCGGTAACGATCGAGGCGCCGGGTTATATTTCTTCATCAATTATGACGATAATTGTAATTATGACGTCAGCGAGGATTTTGGTTTTTCTGTACGTTGTATGAGGGATGTAGGAGAGGCCGTACCGCAACCATGCCCCTGATAGGAATGAATTATATCTTCTAAGATGATAACTATGGAAAAAATGATGAACGCCGTTAGGCGTCTAAGCTTTGTAGAAGGAAAAGCATTTCATTTTCTTTCCCGATTTATCGGGAAAACTAATCGGGATCAGTCAGTTGGTTGTTTGAAAATATATCGCTCGTCATAATCAATTTTAAAATCACTAAGCATTTTGGTATATTCTTCAATAAAACTCATCTTTCTATGGTGTTCTTGTTGATTATGGATGTATTGAACTACCTTATTGATCTGAGATACAGAGTGACTAAAAGCGCCATAACCATCTTGCCAATTAAATTTACTCTTTGTAAATCGTTCCTCGTTAATCCATAAAGAAGACTCGCTTTTTACTATTCTAAGCATGTCTGAAATAGATTGGGCAGGATTCAGGCCAACGAAGAAATGTAAAT
>CAIJNJ010000388.1 GCA_903821975.1 uncultured Bacteroidota bacterium | reverse complement strand
TGCTAAGAAGGCCGGGCAATTTCTTTTCGATTTCAAGATAGGCGATGCAGTTAACTAAAAATTTTGTCAGCTTTTTTTCATCGCTGGTCAGTTGCTTTAGTTCTTTTTCATTGTCTAAGGGATAAATGCCAATTTGTTCACCATCCTGATACACCGGAGTGCCAGGCTCTATGCCCTCAATTTCTCTTCCGTACTTATCAGCTAAATGAGGAAAAATATAATCTACACTTTCGCCAATCTTATAAAGGTTCAAAAAATCGTCAACCATCTCCTTTATGCTGGGATTGGATACGATTGTCTTATTTATAAAGGCAATCTCCTTTTTTATTTCCTCCCAAACATATTCCTTTTCCTTTGCTTTATTTAAGCGTTTTCGCAGGTTGTTTTCAATTGAAGAAATATACTTGGCGCAAAGTTTATCAAACCGTTCGTTTTTTGTCATACACTGCGGATTAAGCCGGACACAAATTTATGGTATCCGATATTATTTTTCTTCAATCTGTCTTGGTCGAGTAGAGCAAGGAGTTTCACCTCACCCTCTCACAGAACCGTACGTGACAGTCTCCCGTCATACGGCTCTTCTTATTCTGTCTTTTGCGCTATGGCGTAAAGCCATGCTTCCAATGTGCAAATAAATATGGAATTGTACGGCTTACTCTCCTTAACCAGTTTACTGCGCCTTTAAGATTGTACCGATACGGCTTGTGTTTCCAACGAACCCACTTTATGAGGCGATTGTTCAACACAAAGAATATCTTGTTCAATGCTGATTTCCTGAACCTTCCGTAATAGTTTACCCACCCTTTTATCTTTGGGTTTAGTTTGGCTGCTATCTCTTCCAGTTTTGTCTGTACCATACTGTGCAACCTCATTTCTTTAACCTCGTCATTTATCCGTTTAACGGCTTCTTTGCTTATTGCCGGAGTAAAACTGTAGAACAGCTTTCCTTGCTTTGACTTGCATTCTCTAGGCATAAAGCTGTAACCGAGAAAGCGGAACTGGACGTTTGGATGCTCCCGTTTGTACCTGTTGCTGTCTTTGCAGTAAACGACTTTCGTTTTCTGCGGATGAACCCGCAACTTGCATTGTTTAAACCTTTCAGTAATCTGGTTCAGCACATAATCAGCTTGCAATGGAGTTCTGCAATGGACTATAATGTCATCTGCATACCGTTCAAAAGGAAGGGCCGGATAATATTTCATCATCCACAAATCAAAACTATAATGTAACATCAAATTTGCCAGGAACGGACTAATAACTCCTCCCTGTGGTGTTCCAATCGTTCTTTGTTTTAATACGCCATCCTTTTGTTGTACCGGTGCTTGCAGCCATCTGTCTATGTACATTAGCACCCACTTTTCTGACACGTGCCTTGCAAGGGCTTTTCTAAGCAATTCATGGTCAATCTCGTCAAAGAAACTCTGTATGTCCAAATCAATTACCATATCATAAGTTCTGCAATTTGCGACCGCCTGCTCCAGTGCCTGATGAGCACTCTTGCCTGTACGATACCCAAACGAACTTTTGTGAAAGATGGGGTCAACCTTGGGCTCCAAATAATTCTTGATGACCATTTGTGCTATCCGATCGCTTACTGTTGGTATTCCCAGTTTGCGAACTTTGCCGCCCTCCTTCGGTATCTCAACTTCTTTTACCGCCGGAGGAAAATAGCTACCGGAGCTTAAACGATTCCAAAGTTTATACAGGTTGGCGGGCCTATCGACATCAAAATTCTTGATGCTTTGCTCATCCACTCCGGCACTCCCTCCGTTCACCTTTACTCTCCAATATGCTTCCCATACCATTTCTTGACTTATTGGTATAGACTTTGTGCTGTTCATTCCAATCATCCCATTTTCAGGTTGTTAAAATAATCCTCACTGAATAAGCTATGGTCTTTGCTCCATTCCCATTACAGGAACTTCGTCGCTACTATACCATAGTCCGCCACAATGCCCTCCATCAGTATTATAGGTCTTGCAGGTTTTCTGCTTGACTTTTCCCTTTAACATGAAGGCACTGCTTCTCCCGTTCCATTAAAGAGCCTGTAGTCAGATTCATGCCATCTCTACACCGAACACCATACAGCCAGCAAATAAGGTCGTCCGCTGTATTCCTCCCGCCGATTCAGGAAAACTGCGGTTTTGATGTTGTCATTTCCAATTTTCGATGCTTCGTCAATGGTTCACTTGCGTTCATCTCTCTGATACCTACCTGATAGCGATTACTTGCTACCTTTTAAACTTAACGCTCACCACAAAGATTTTAATCAATGCAGCTTAAGCCGGTTTGATAACTGCTCCCTATCAGCCGTTACCGGAGGGTCTGCCTCCATCTCTCTAATAGTTACATCCACTCAAGTTGAGTTTTGAGTGGATTCGGGACACACTCCTGATATAGGTTGACACGCAAAAAGCGTGTTTATGGAAATAAAAATCAAAAAAGGGAAAAGAGGAGCGCCTTACAAATTTGAAGCTTCCCTTAAAAGAAAGGTCATTCTGGAGTGGTACTCAGGAACGCTAACGGCGAGTGAGTTAAACAGAAAATACAATCTTGGTAACTCAACGCTCGCTCGTTGGGAGCGATGGTACAAGCAAGATCAGGAACAATTGTTACCTTCCACTGCAATGAAACCAATGGATAAAGAGCCTGAACTTACTGTCACTGACCCGTCAGTGCCGCAGCGCAATGAAGGGCTTGAGGAGGAACTTCGGCTTGCTAAATTGAAGATAATATGCCTGGAAACGATGATTGATGTGGCTGAACAAACCCTTCAAATTGAAATCCGAAAAAAACCTGGCACCAAGTCATCCAGAGAGTAAAGCAGTTGTATCCCGAGGAATGCTCCCGGGCAATATGCTATGCACTTGGTTATAGCCGTCAGGCTTATTATAAGCATCTTAAAATCAAAGCTGGACAAGCTTTAGAGCAAGTAATAATCATCAAAATGGTGAATGAAATCCGTAAGGAAATGCCTCGTCTTGGCGGGAGAAAACTGTTCTTTTTGCTCAATACGCCATTGATGGAACATGGCATTGACATAGGCCGGGACAAGTTCTTTTCTATACTTGAGACCTTCGGGTTACTGGTACGGATACGCAAAAAACGTCTGCCTATTACCACCGATTCCAATCACCCGTTTTACAAGTATCCCAATTTAATTAAACAAATGGAGCTGCTTCGCCCTAATCAACTGTGGGTCTCTGACATTACATACATATCTCTGATTAATAAGTTCTGCTATCTTAGCCTGATTACTGATGCTTATTCACACAAAATAGTGGGTTACTGCCTCTGGGAGAACCTCAAGCGAGATGGAACGATAAAGGCCCTTAAAATGGCCACAAACGGCCTTTCAGACAGAGGCAGGAACAGCCTGATACATCATTCAGACAGAGGGCTACAGTATTGCAGTAAAGACTATATTGACCTTTTGACACTGGATTCTATATCCATCAGTATGACTGAAAATGGCGACCCCTATGAAAACGCAATAGCGGAGCGGGTTAACGGCATTTTAAAAGGGGAGTTTGCACTAAGTCAGTCTTACAGGGACTTTGATCTGGCCCATGAAGCGGTAACAAAGGGAATACATACCTACAATTCAATGCGCCCGCACGCCAGTTGCGATTACCTCACACCGGATGAAGCACACAAAATTACAGGCAAACTAAAGAGCAAATGGAAGAAAAATGATGTGCAACCCGTGTAGGTTTTTAAGGCATTCAGTCGGATGCGTAGCTAACAAACAACAATACCGGCCACCATAGGCAGACCGGTATTGTTTGATTACGCCTACCGAATTGGGTTATTCCTTCGGTGGTTGCTCCTCAGCAGAGCCACAGTCCGCTTCACCCAATACGGTGAAGGTAACATCAATAAATTAATAAACTGACAACCAAAACCAGGACTAAGAAAATAGGGTGTCAACTGTATTTAGGATTAGGTATTTTCGTGTCAACCAAAAGCCGGACTAAGAAAATTGGGTGTCAACCAATAGCCGGATTATCTTCAAATAGTGTCAACCAAAACCAGGACGAGACAATCACATATCCGTAGCATTCGGAAAAATTTTGGGGAATATACTGCGGAATTTATGTTGGAATCAAGTTGCAATTAACCATTGTGAAGGATGATTAAGGGAAATTAATGGGAAAACCTGTGGAACTATGTGGTTTAACCTTGAAATACCTTTGAATACTGCGTTTTTTATGGCATACAAGTCCAAAAGTGACCGTTTTCTGAAATTAAATGAGAAAAGATTGGCTTATTGGCTCGCTGTTATTATTTCAATAGTCTTTCTCCAGTAATATAACGGTTCAACAGGCAGTTTATTCAAAAAAATGTAATCAGGATGTTCAATTAGGTAGTCTTTTTTGTTCAGTCCTGCTGTAAAAGGCTCAATTTTTTCCGTGATACCTGCTTTTATTATTGCTGCAAGTAAAGCGGCCTTCGCAGCAGCGGTAATTGCCTCATCAATCCGGAAGAAAGATGTTACCTGATATGATTTGAATTGCATTAATCCGGTTTGAATTTCTTTAAAATTTGATAGGTGAGGTTCTTCTTTATTTCTTTCACGCTTCGCAATTAAAATTGCCGTATTAATAATATCATCAAGGACTGAATGAGGGGTGTCTTCAATTCCTCTGTAACCAATTTCCTTTACTACAGTTTTATGAAATGCCTCAGATACTATAGCTACATCTTTTATCTCATCGAATAATCTGCCGAGGTCGTAAAGTTGTTTTATTATGTCAATCTCTTTTCCTTTTTTATATGGTATGCCGGTAGTGTTTGGTGCAAATGCAGTAAGCTTATCACCTGTTATGGATTCGTGAGTGGGAATCTTGACCAATACTGCTGTCGCATCCGTTTTCAACCATTCAGATAATACCGGAACGGATAATACTTGGGGATAAGAATGATCATCAAACAATATGTCCAGCAGGATATGATCTTCCTTACCCGTCAGGCTTGAAGTATAAATAAGGGAATAATGCGCTTTAGGAATACCAGGCCGATAACTTCTTCTTTCATTTAGCGTGAACTTCATAAATGGAACACCACTACAAACCATTTTTAATATTGCCTCTATCTCTTCACGTGTTGCCTTTGTTATAATATCAACGTCTATTGAAAATCTTCCCGGCATTGTCATTAATAGGATTAACGATGTGCCACCTTTAAATAAAAAATCAAGCCCACTGGCCGCTAAAGCCTCCACCAAGCCTAACGCATGTATCATCTTTTCAGCAAGAGGAGGATTGATTTTCTCAAATCCTTTTTTAGAAAGGTGAGAGTGTATCCACTCACCTGAGTATGATTCAGCTAATATCATCCAATTAAGTCTTTTACTTTTTCACCTAAATTTTTCAACAGAAATTGCTTTACCCCTTCTTCCCTATTCCTTCTCTTTGCATAATTAATCAACCGGGATAAATTAATACTGTATTTTTCAAAGGCTCCTTCAAATATCTTGTCTAATTGGCTACCCTGAAAAGCGAAAAATAATTTTTCATCACAATAAAGGTCAACCAATATTTTCTCTAAAGTAGGAACAGCAACTTTACTTGCCATCTGAGTTGGCGCTCTGCTAACCATCGGCTTTATAACAATAGCCTCTGTTATTTCCGATACATATCTGTCCAGGACATTCTCATCGGGTTTTAAATAGACGTTTTCATAGCCCTTGTCTTTCAGGTTATAGAAAACCCTTTCAACAGAGTCTTTATCAACTTCTAAGATCGTCATTGAAGATGTTGCCTGCAATTCAATGAATTCATTTAGCCATGATGTATTCCAGATATTATAGTATTCGCATAGAGGCGTATCAAGAATGTTGCTAATCGCAAGAATTTTTTTAACGGGTTCGGGCTTAAACCCTTGTTTATAGACTAACTGATAAACTCCCTTTTTGATTGTCTCAATGATATTTCTCTTTTTTAAATCATACACCCGCCATCCAAAAGTTCCCTCATTCAGGTTTGGATCAAATGAGCGAAAAAAATTAAAAAGCTCCTCCCTTGTAAACATATGCATGTTTGCAAAACGGTTCATTAATTCTCGTTCTATAATATTATTTACCATTGCTTTTTAAAGGCTTCAATCAAAAATAAACCACTTTTTGAGAATAGTGGCTAAATTTTGATTTACAAAAATAAGCCACTTTTTACAAAAAATGGCAAATGTTTGAAAATTAATCGCAAAATATTTTGAAAATATTTTAGTAAAACTCTACAATAATTTTTTTATTCCAGGCATAAGAGTATTAAAATCACTCAGCACTATGCTAACCCACATTGCAGCTTGATCGCTGTAACCAATTCAATATCAAGATATTGAAAACTTTTGAGTTCCAGTTTGTGTACTACAGATTTTATAATTCGCTCAAAACCTGATTGTTGCATCTTCAATAATTACAGAGCAAAGAAAGCAATATTTGTTTCGTTAAAATGTATATAAAATATTGTATTTTGTGTACTACAAATCAATTGAAGCCATTGTGGCTGTCATATTTTCTCTTATATCGTACCCCCTACGAATAAACAAGTATCGATTTCCAGACATTTTACGAATTAGGCATGAAATAATAACATCTAATTAACGAAATCTGCAATGTGGGCTAAGATTATGGATAAGAAAGTAAGCACAGATATGCAGTTATTATCTATGAAATTATGCAAATAACTCCTAGGTATTTCTACTACACTTTCTATCAAGCCACCAACTCTGATTTAGCATAAAAAACCACTGCCTAAAGCAGTGGTTTTTTAAAAATAAAATTCACTAAAAATTTACTTGAGTGTAATATTCTGTGTGGTTCCGTTTGGCAAAGTTAATTGTGCTAAATCATCACATACAGGGGTATTCCCATAATTTAAAGTACGGTTTAAGCCATTCGGCAAAGTATAAACAAGAGTACCAGCCTCGATCCAGCGACAGTCAGAAGCCACGACAAGTGGAGTGGTAATATTGATGCTTACGGTTTTGCCATTAGGGCGAACCAATGTCCCTGAGCCAGTAATC
>CAIJNJ010000387.1 GCA_903821975.1 uncultured Bacteroidota bacterium | reverse complement strand
GGCGATAACATAACCGTGTGTACTGGCACGGAATGCATAGTTCCGCACAAATGTTTTTTTGATAAGGCAGGTAGCCGGTATATTACTTACACAACTGTTACTGAAGTTTACGGGAACAGTAACTGCAGATACGAAATCAAGAGCGCCGGGCGCGCCTACAAAGCTCACGGTATCCAGCACCACCGTAGCGCCGGTGCCGGCATCAAATGCGCCGAGAAAGGCGGGGTTGTCCTGCGCTATAGCTTCCGGCTGTCCGTTCAGGCAATCTTCATAAATACTAAGGCTCACCTTATACTTGCAGTAAACGATTCCACCGGATGCGGAATCTCCCATGTATATATACGTAAATTCACCACCCACGATATGAGAGGCTTCCGCCTTAAAAAAAGTAAGCGAAAAAATAAAGAATAATATGGCGGCCGCCCGGAGGTTCATCAGGGTTTATTATAAAAATTGCTTTGATCAATAAATATTTTAAAATCGCTGATTAGTCTATCCGGCGCTTCTACCATACTCATGTGTCCGCAATTATGATAAAAAGTTACGAAATTAATATTAGATTTATAACATTGCTCTAATATTTTTTTAAAATATATTACATTATCATCCGATCCGATTATCCACTGCACCGGGAAAGTAGCTTTATCCAGTACATAGCTAGTATCCTTCCGCCCTATCATTGCCCGGTAAAAATTCACCATTCCGGCCTCATCCGTTTTCATAGCCTCAGTCACTTGTTCTTTGACCATCAATGGATTAGACAGTTTAAATGAAGCAGAAAAAAGGTTTGGTATCATCTGGCTTATAAACGTTTCCTTGCCCCCTTTTTGTATAAGCGCAATGGATTTTAACCTTGTTTTCACCTTTTCTTCATCATCTGCTAGCGGTATAGAATGTACCAGCGACAAACCCATTATTTTCTCAGGGTACATTCCTGCAAATGCAAATGCCACATAACCACCCATAGAATGCCCGGCAATCACAGCCTTACCTATCCCCTCGTGCTCCAATATCGCATATACACATTCCGCCATATCTGCGATGCTCGTCTCCTGCTCCAGCACACTATTACCACTCCCCGGAAAATCAGGAACAATAACCGTGTATGAACGTGATAGCTCTTCCCACACATTTTGCCACAACAGCCCGCTCAATGGGAACCCATGCAATAAAACTATCACCGGTCCGGATCCCACTTTCCGGTAAAAGACGCGTGAAGAAACGGATGTACTTATCTCAGGCATTACTGGTTTCTTTTATTTTACTCCGCTTATAGATCGTGCCATAAATAAACAACAATGCCAGCAACAGCGGCCCGAACTCAGGCAGCAATAATGCCTGCACTTTAAACAAGTGCAGCAGCAGCGAAACAAATATCAATCCCATAGCAATAACGGCATACCGTGGCTTGCCTTTCGGATTGAAAAACGCGATGATGATGTTTGTAGGCAAGCACCACAATATATTCAGGTTATCACTGCATCCCTGGTGGTCTGTCCAGAACCACATTACAAGGATCAGGCAGCCCAGCAACCCGGTTACAAACAACATCAGCCCGCTCATAATACTCCCGAGTACACGAAACTTTTTTATGGTAAGGCCTGCAATAGTTAGTATAGCTAGTATAGATGTGAGCAGCAGTGCGCCGTTTATACCTCCCGGCCAGGCAACGCTCCCCGGCAACAGCATTACAGGCGCAGTAGCTATAGGCTTGCCATTCACCGTGCCACCGCCTACCCCGTCTCTCAGGTAGTCTGGCAGGAACATTATGTCCTTATTGGTCATGGGCCTGTCTATCTTGCTGCCCAGCAGTATGTTCACGCCCAGCCTAGTCCAGTGGTCGCGGTAAAAATACCTGTTCATGATATCACGAAACGTAAGCCGCTTGCCTTCCGGCAGCGCATTGCCAAAATGAAATGCCTTGCCGAATACTTCTGCACGCGGGAAAATATCACGTATCCGCGTGGCGCAGTTGTCAAAAAAGAAATCGTATTTGTAATACTTATTTTCCGGCTCGGCATTCCACTGCAGGAAATCGCAAATGTGTTCTTTCTGCTTCCAGTCAAGGAGCAGCACCCGCTCTTCCACACTTCTTTTTGCTTCCACATATTCCTGCATAAACCCATTGAATGGCTCCGCAGCCACGCAATAGTTGAGTTTACCCCTCATGAACTGCAATTCAAACCCGGGGCCAAATTCAAAGACGCCATAGTTATAAACCATATCACTATGGTGCGCACTGTCTATAACACGCACTGCCGTATGCCCGAATACTTCCCATACCTCTTCATCGCCCGGCCCACAGGTCAGCAGGCTGATACGCAGGTGTGTACTATCCGCGTCCGCACGGGCAGATATAAAGCCAAGGATCGCAATGAATAAAAAAAGTATTTTCCTGCTCATGGTACAAAATAACAAAAGGCTGCCTTAATAAGGCAGCCTTTTCTATTATTTATCTGATAATTATGAATTCCCTTCTCCGCTTCCGGCAAATATCGCCCCCACATACTCGCGGTTCAGGCGTGCAATGTTCTCCAGCGATATTCCTTTCGGGCACTCGGCCTCGCATGCGCCTATGTTGGTGCAACTGCCAAAGCCTTCTGTGTCCATCTGGTGGATCATGTTCACAGCACGGGTTTTGCGCTCAGGCTCACCCTGTGGCAGCAACGCAAGGTGAGAAACCTTTGCAGATACGAACAACATAGCCGATGTATTAGGACAAGCAGCCACACAAGCACCGCAACCTATACATGCCGCAGCAGCAAACGATTCATCTGCT
>CAIJNJ010000386.1 GCA_903821975.1 uncultured Bacteroidota bacterium | reverse complement strand
CGCAACGGAGAGAAAAAAATTAGACTCCTTTAATTCTCCTCAGGAACCTTATTATAGCTGCTTTATCCCAGCCGGTAAAGCGGCCGCGCTGCACGATCATTTTATTATCGGCACCCTGCCGCAAATAATAATGGAATACAAAACGTGAGCCCGGGCCAGTCCAGCCAAGCATCTCACCAAACCTGAGATCGTTGAACACAAGTGTATCATGCCACATTTGCGCGGTATAATAACCCTGCGAGAATCGTAACAGATCATTCAGCGCATCTTTATTCTCCACATACTTTAGCAGGGAATCATTCCGGCAAACAAAATGAAAGTCAATATCCTGTTTTTTATCAACCACAGACCGATAACCTATGTAGTACCCGGAATCTTTCTGCGCCACAACATACCAAAGCATATTATTGAGCGGTGTAGGTGTAGTGAAGTACCTTTCAGCCATTATGCCTTTGTCATGCAGGTTCTTTTCCACATCATTGTCTATAAACAGCTTGAACGAAATACCAAGCAATAGATATAATATGCTCAACCCAAGCCCTATTCTCACCCAAGCTATCCTTTTCCTACTAGTCATTTTCAAGACAAGAAGTGCAACTGTAGCCATTGCAGGCCATAGGGTAAACAGCGGGTCTGCCACAAACATGGTATTAAATGAGACGCGATAATGACTAAAAGGCTCAAACCAGCCCGTACCATAAGCATTGAAAGCATCAATAAATATGTGGATGAATAGCTGTACCCCCCAAAACAGTACCCATCGGCGGGTATTCATGCCTGCAGACCGGAAGAGGTAATGGGAACAATATGCAAGAATTGGCGCGGCGAGCAAAACGAACAAAAAAGAATGGGTAAACCCACGGTGTGCCAAAACATCGCCGGATACGGGCATCCAATAAGAAGCCACAACATCTATATCAGGGATATTTTGAGCAATGGCGCCTAAAAACAAGGCCTTTTTGCCAAGTTGCTTACCGGCAATTGCCTCACCAATACAGGCCCCTAAGACGATGTGTGTGATAGTATCCATAGATTATTTAATAAAATATGGAAATAAATAACGGGAAATCATGCACAAAGTGTTGAATTTTTATTTTTATTTTGATATTTTACAGCCAAATTACAATAACATTAGCTTACAACAACAAAAAACCACTTTATGAAATTCAACATTACTACACTTTTGCTTACAATGATCCTGGTTGCGGGCTTTACTACAAAGTCGGATGCACAGGACTGGAGATGGCGCAGATATGGCCATTGTCCTTATGCAGACACTGCTAGCTTTGAGCATTGCGGACGTTGGGGTTATGCTCCCCGCAGGTTTTATCGCCGCATGATGTGGTGCAACGGCGATACTGCCATGTGTCACAGATGGGCTGGCCGTCCATGGAGGTGGGGTATGTATGAGAACTGGAGAGAAGCAAGTGGCGATTTTGAAAAATACCACCAGGAAATGGAAGCAAGGTGGAAGAAATATGACGAAGAAATGAAGAAAGACGAAAAAGAATTCCATGAGCATTGGAAAGATGACCGGTGGGATGGTGATTACGGCTGGCGCAGGTGGCACCGTCGTTGGTATGATGATTATTACTACCGTGGTGGTGGACGTTAATATACAACTCCTTTAAGAAAAAAGGCTTCTCATTGAGAAGCCTTTTTTTTGTGCCGTATAACGCTATTTATATATTTTTTGGTAATGTGGTCAAAAATAGTTGGTGATTTTGTCAACGATTATTTTTAATATTCGTCCGTCAATTTGAAGAGGAAGTAGGCTCTGCTGGAGAGCACCCTGCCAGCAATAAAATTGATCT
>CAIJNJ010000385.1 GCA_903821975.1 uncultured Bacteroidota bacterium | reverse complement strand
ATTATCAACATCTAAAAATTTAAAACAATGGAAACACTTGTATCTGAATCAAACGTATTGATCCTCAAAAGTGAGGACACAAGCAAACACAGTAAAGTGAATAGCGCAGCGTTAAAGAAAGCAGCTATGACATTGAGGGCGATCAACCACAAATTGCGCCAGCAGATCATAAAGCTGATAGACGAGAACAAAAAAATACGTGTTACAGACATTTACAAGAGACTAAACTTAGACCAGTCTACTGCGTCACAACATCTTGCTGCCCTGCGCCGGAGTAATGTTGTGACCACTGAGCGCAGTGGCAGGATCATATATTACTCGATCAATCACGATCGTATTTCTTCTCTTTCCATGACGGTCAACAAGCTGATCCACAGCAGGGAAGAGAATTGATCTGAGAATTTCACCTCTTAGAGATCAACTAACCACATCATGTTTCGCCTCTCCTGGTATACCAGGGGCGGATAACGTGATGTGGTATTTTTATTTTATCTTTAAGTGATGAAAAGTAAGCAGGAAATAGTAGAAAACTGGCTGCCGCGATATACCGGGCAAAATCTAGAGGATTTTGGCGAGTATATACTGTTATGCAACTTTAGTAACTATATAGCGTTGTTTGCGCAGATGCACAATGTACAGGTAATGGGCCTCGACAAGCCGATGCAATGTGCCACCGCTGAAAATATAACGATCATCAACTTTGGGATGGGAAGCCCGGGTGCAGCCACGATGATGGACCTCTTATCTGCAATAATGCCTAAGGCGGTTTTATTTCTTGGTAAATGTGGCGGGTTGAAGAAAATCAACAATGTTGGAGACCTGATCCTGCCTATTGCCGCAATAAGGGGTGATGGTACCAGTAACGATTATTTCCCGCCGGAAGTGCCTGCATTGCCATCATTCGCGTTGCAGAAAGCCATTTCAACAACTATCAGGGATTACTCACTCGACTACTGGACGGGCACGGTATATACTACCAACAGGCGTGTATGGGAGCATGATGAAGAATTTAAAGAATACCTGCGCAAGGTGCGTGCAATGGCCATAGATATGGAGACCGCAACCATATTTACGACCGGTTTTTATAATAAAATACCTACAGGGGCACTGCTTCTTGTTTCTGACCAGCCGATGGTGCCGGAAGGTGTAAAGACAACAGAAAGCGATACAACGGTAACGAAAAAGTATGTTGAGTCACATTTACTGATCGGTATAGATTCGCTGAAACAACTCATCAATAATGGGGCCACGGTTAAACATCTAAAGTTTTGACCTCTCCCGGCCTCTCCGAAGGAGAGGTGAGGTCGAGATGAACCTTGTTTTCTTATTTTCAATCCTCAATTCCCTGTAAAAATCATGATACTGTCAGTTAATGGATTGACTATAGGTTTTGGTGGTGAGCAGCCGTTTACGGCCGTTAATAATATTTCATTCAACATAGACAAAGGGAAAACGCTTGCCATAGTAGGCGAGAGCGGATCCGGAAAATCGCTGACCGCATTGGCAATAATGGGTTTATTGCCAAAGGGCGCTACAATGGATGGTGCTATTGCATTGCACGATCCAAATACGAATAGGATTACAATCCCCAAGAAAGGAAAGGACATCGGTATGGTATTCCAGGAGCCAATGAGTTCGCTGAACCCGGTGATGAAGGTGGGTAAGCAATTAAAGGAAGCGATACTTGTTCATCAGAAAATATCGGCTGCAGCAGCAAAGCAGTTAGCTGTAGTATGGCTGGGGAAAGTACAACTGCCAAATCCGGAGAAAATGTATGACCGTTATCCGCATGAGCT
>CAIJNJ010000384.1 GCA_903821975.1 uncultured Bacteroidota bacterium | reverse complement strand
CAGTGGTTTGTGTGACCTAGTCGGTTTTGGCCGCCCATTTATCAATAATCCTGATCTGGTTGTCAGGTTGGAACAAAATCAGGAATTGTCTCAAAATCTAAAAACGGATTTATTCTACACTGCTGATGAAAAAGGCTATACAGATTATCCAAATTTCAAAGCTCCTGTTGTACTTCAGCTTCAATAAGTAAGTCGATAACTTGAGGATTACTTGAAGCACTTTGCTGCAAATATTTTGAGGTAAGACGGTTACTTTATGGAATAAGAGGCGATCCAAAAAGGATGGCCTCTTGTTATTTAAGTGATGCTCCAAAAACTCTTGTAGTATAATGTGTGAATGGTGTAACTAATTTCCACTGGCGTGTAACGCATATTCTTTTGAATGAGGTCAATTTTACATCGTAATAATTCCATTACAATAAAGTTGAAAATGCGATGAAAAATAATGAAGAATTACAGAAGGACGTTCAGGATGCAATCAAATGGGAACCATTACTGAATGCCGCAGAGATTGGCGTTACTGCTAAAGATGGTGTTGTTTCACTAACAGGTGTAGTGGATACCTATGCAAAGAAAATGGAAGCGGAAGATGCTGCTAAAAGAGTGATCGGTGTAAAAGCGTTGGTTGAGAAAATAGAAGTGAAACTACCAAGTGCCTGGACAAAGACAAACGCTGAAGTTGCTAAAGAAGTTTTAGTAGCGCTGAAATCAAACTGGTCGGTGCCTGCCGATAAAGTAACGGTAAAAGTGGAAGACGGCTGGGTTACACTGGACGGCGAATTGCCTTGGAATTATCAAAAAGAAGCTGCAAAAAGTGCTGTAAATTATCTTACCGGCGTTAAAGGCGTAACTAACAACATTAAGATCAAATCTGATGTCCACGATGCGATTGAAAAGGAAGATGTTGTGGCTGCAATTGCACGAAGCTGGTCAATTGACGATAGTGATATTAGCGTATCTGTATCCGGCACAAGTGTTACTTTAACAGGAACAGTAAATTCCTGGTATCAGAAAGAAGAAGCAGGGCGCATTGCGTGGAAAACTCCTGGTATTTGGAGCGTAAAGAACGAATTGGCAGTTGACTATGAATATGCCTTTGATTAGTCAAATCTTCATAGCACGGGACAGTTTCCGGCGTTTAAGAGTATACGCATACCATTAGTATGCATTGCAAGAGGCCATCTTTGAAAGCGATGGTCTCTTCTTATTTGAGCTATGTTTCAGATTTGTTTGAATGGCAATGTGTGAAACGTGTAACTAATTGCTGATCGGGTGTAACGCTTAATCTTTGGAATAGGATCACCTTTTCACCTGTAACGATTCCGTTACACCAATATTGAAATCGCATGAAAAATAATGCAGAATTACAGAAAGATGTTCAGGATGCAATCAAATGGGAGCCATTGTTAAACGCAGCTGAAATTGGTGTTACGGTTAAAGACGGCGTTGTTACCCTAACCGGAAATGTTGACAACTACTCAAAAAAGTCGCAGGCAGAAGATGCTGCAAAAAATGTTGCTGGCGTTAAAGCTGTGGTTGAAAAAATTGAGATCAATTATAGTAGCTGGGGTACAACAAGCGACGGCGATATTGCTAAGGAAATTGTAAGTGCTTTAAAGTGGAATTTTCAGGTACCTAACGATACCGTAAAAGTGAAAGTTGAAAACGGCTGGGTGACGCTGGATGGAGAACTCAACTGGAACTTTCAGCGCGATGCTGCCAAAGATGCCGTCTGTCATTTGAACGGTGTTAAAGGCGTTTCTAACAATCTGAAGATAAAATCTGAAACACAAGATGCTATTGAACAGAAAGATATTGAAAGTGCAATTGCACGCAACTGGTCAATGATCGATGACGATATAACTGTTAAGGTAGCAGGTTCAAGAGTAACCCTGACCGGAACAGTAGGCTCTTGGTATCAGAAAGAAGAAGCGGGAAGGATAGCATGGAACGCACCCGGTGTCGAAATGGTCGTAAATGACCTGGTAGTCGAATACGACTATGCACTTGTAGACTAATTCAAAAGGGCGGGAGTAAACCTCCCGCCCGTTTTTTTGTACAATAATATTAATCCAAAAGAAAAGATTATGAAACCAAATATAGAAATATCAGACAATCATTTGAAAGAAGTAGCGACACTCCTCAATAACTTACTGGCGGATGAATATGTCCTATACACGAAAACCAAAAATGCCCACTGGAATATTCAAGGTTCAGGATTTATGGAGTTGCATGCATTTTTTCAAAGCCAGTATGAGGTGTTGGACATTGTGGTCGATGACATTGCAGAACGTGTTCGTTCCCTTGGGCATTTTGCGCTTGGCTCACTTAAAAATTTCTTAAGTGTAACCAGTATGCTTGAGAATGACGAAGATTTCGGTAATCAGAAGCAGATCATTCAAACATTACTTAATGATCACGAAACTATAATCAGGATCATAAGAAATGACCTTGTTCCTGTGTCCGATAAGTATAAAGACCTCGGTACAACCGACTTTATAACAGGCGTAATGAAACAACACGAAAAAATGACCTGGATGCTTCGTGCATACTTAGGTTAGCCGATGTAGCGAGCATTTTCAATCCAGTCGAGAAAACAGATAAGGCAAATACATTTTTACTTGAAGCCGTACCTTCCGTTGTTATAGCTTAATGAAAAAATAGAAATAATGAAAAATACATCGAAAGTCTATTTAATGTTATCAGTCCTTACCATCAGTATGATGACTACCATCATAAGTTGTAGTAGCGATAAAGAGACCAAGCAGATCAGTCAAAATATGGTCGATTCTCTAAAAAACGAAATAGCAATACTAACTGCCGGAAATGAAATGATCACGAAAAATCTGGCGACTTTTGACATGTTGGATTACACAGTATTCAGCAACCAGCAGTGGGCTAGGCTTCATGAAAGTCACTCAAAAGACATTAAAGTGAATTGGCCTGATGGTCATTCGACTGTAGGTATTG
>CAIJNJ010000383.1 GCA_903821975.1 uncultured Bacteroidota bacterium | reverse complement strand
GTTGTTTCATTTTGCTTCGTACGGGCAGGAGCAGGCTCCGGGTTTACTGAACAAATTGCAAAAGGCCGCCAGCGATTCTGAGAAGGTAAAGTGCTACGCGAACATTTCCAATTACTACAAGTTTTCAAATACAGACTCGGCTTATTATTATCTCAACAGAGGGCTTTCGCAATTTATCGAAAGAGCTTACCCCTATGGCATTGCGGTCATGACCAAAAACCTTGGAGCACTCGATGCTGATCACGGGAACCTGGAAATGGCTCAAAAAAGAGAAAATGAAGCGCTGAAAATATTTAAAGAACTCAATGATAAAAAGAATATCGGGACTACACTTAACACATTGGGTTCCATAGAAGGACGGAAAGGGAATTATAATGTAGCTACTAATTTTTTCATTTCGGCACTTAAAATAAATACAGAAGCATCGGATGATGACGGCAAAGTTGTTTCCTACACTAACCTGGGAATGATAAACGGGTACACAAACAATCTGGACGTTTCGCTCGATTACTATAACAAGGCGCTGGCACTCATAAAGGATACGAATGAGGTAAGGACTATCTGCAATCTCTACATTAATATAGGTACCGGGTATGGGCGTAAAGGCGATTTCAAGAAAGCAGGGACATACCTGGAAAAGGCTAAAGAGAAAAGTAATAAGACTGAGTTTGTGGATGTGTATATATATTCCTTGCTTAACCTGGGGATAGTATACGAGAATCTTAATGATGATAAGACCGCGGCAGCGTATTTCAATGAGGCGCTGCAACTGGCCAGGGAGAAAAATATGCCGAGTGAGCAGGTGCAGCTAACTATTAATCTCGCTACGCTGGTAGAGAAGAGTGCCCCACTAAAAGCTATTGCACAACTACAGGATGCGTTGGTAATTGCGAAAAAACTGAATAGTAAAATGTTGCTGGAAGATATTTACGTTAACCTGGTAGAAGTGAATAAAAGCCTTGGCAATGATAAAGAAGTAGCAAAACTGCTGGAGCAGGAGATGAACCTCAAAGACAGCCTGTATTCAATAGAGAAGGCGAAAGAAATTGCTAATCTGCAGGCAGTCTATGAACTGGAACAATCTAACAGCCAGATAAAGCAATTGAACCTGAATATGCAAAAGCAGCAGCTTAAAAAAGATATTCTCATCGTTGTTGCTGTTAGCCTGTTTGTGATACTGGTTTTTATCGGGATATACCTTACCAAAACAAGGCAACTATACCGCGCGCTTTACCAGCAGAAGGAAGAACTGCTGAAGTCGAACATGATTAAGGATAAATTATTTTCGATTATTGGGCATGACTTGAGGGGGCCATTAGGTAACATATTTATGGTAATGGAATTGCTGGAAAATGAAGAAGATGATAATGAGCGAAAGAAAACAGCGGACCTGTTGAAGACGCAGACCCAATATACGATCAACACCCTGGATACATTACTGATATGGGGGAACTCGCACCTGAATAATAACAGCGCAAAACCGGAATTGATTAATGTGACAGATCACATTAACAGGAATCTTCAGTTGCTAAGTATCGCTGTAGCACAAAAAAATATAGTTGTTGCAAACAATGTCCCCGTAGGAGTCAAAGGTAAAGTAGATCCAAACCATTTTGATTTCATTATTCGCAATTTAATTTCTAACGCGATAAAGTACTCGCATAACGGCGGTTCTGTAGAAATAGACGTTGCAAATGATAAACAGCCCGGGTCTATGGTCTTTACTGTTTCAGACCATGGTGTGGGAATCAGTGCAGACAATATAACCCGAATATTCGAATCTATCGGAACTTCTACTGAGGGTACACATGGAGAAAAAGGTACAGGCCTTGGCTTAATGTTGTGCAAGGAATTTGCCATAGCTAACGGTGGAAATGTGTGGGCGGAAAGCAAACCCGGTATGGGAGCCATATTTTATTTCTCTTTCAAAGCAGCATAACCCAGAACCCTGATAAAATGAAACTGCTCAGAAAATTCATATCGCCGCTTTCAATTTTATCGTTATCTGCATTTTGTTACGGTTTGTTCTGCATGGTATTCAGCGATAAACATGGTTGGCTGGCGCTTAGTGGTATCTCTTTAGTGGTTGCATTGGCGCTCCCGGCGTTTATGGCCAACCTGCTCATTCATATTTTTGTAAAAAGAAAGAGGCTAAACCTTTTCTTACAACTGCTGGTGGCTTTGCTGATAGTTGTCATCTACTATGATGAGTTCGGAATAATGGGTATGCCAATCATCAACGATATACAGAACTTTATTAATAACCATAGCGGCAATATGGTAGATACAACTTTCATAGACACTGCGCAATTTAGAAACGGTATAGATTCGACTTCTATTGATACCACAAGTGCAAAATAGTTCTCGGAATTCCCAGGATGCGTGGCTAAAGCAAACGGTTTCCGGGCGGATTTGCAATAAATACTTATAATTTTATGGATGTTCGAAATTTCTAAATTGATTCATAGAAATTAATTATAGGAACGGAGGTAGTAAGTAAGAGGAATTATGATAGTTTTACTATTCACCCAATCAATAAATCGTATAATATGGGAAATAATGCATCTCAGGGCGCACCGGGCGAAAGCAAGTGCCCGTTTTCAGGCGGAGCGCTAAAACAAAGTGCAGGCAGTGGCACAAGAAACCGTGACTGGTGGCCTAACCAGTTAAAGCTGAACATCCTTCGTCAAAACTCTTCATTGTCGAACCCAATGGGGGAGACATTCAACTATGCCGAAGAGTTCAAAAGCCTGGACCTGGCTGCTTTGAAAAAAGACATCTATGAGATAATGACAAAATCGCAGGACTGGTGGCCGGCAGACTATGGCCATTACGGTCCGTTCTTTATACGCATGGCATGGCACAGCGCAGGTACTTACCGCATTCATGATGGCCGTGGCGGCGGTGGTGCCGGTATGCAGCGCTTTGCGCCGCTGAACAGTTGGCCCGATAATGCTAACCTGGACAAGGCGCGCCTGCTGTTGTGGCCAATAAAAAAGAAATACGGTAAGAAGATATCATGGGCAGATCTTATGATCCTTACCGGTAACTGCGCACTGGAGTCGATGGGCTTTAAGACGTTCGGTTTTGGCGGCGGGCGTGAAGATGTGTGGGAGCCGGAAGAAGATGTTTATTGGGGTGCTGAAAAGGAATGGCTTGCAGATAATCGCTACAGCGGTGACCGTGAACTGGAGAACCCGCTAGCCGCTGTGCAGATGGGCCTTATATATGTGAACCCACAAGGGCCTAACGGCAACCCGGACCCTGTTGCATCGGCGCGTGATATTCGCGAGACCTTTGGCCGTATGGCTATGAATGATGAAGAAACTGTAGCGCTGATCGCCGGTGGGCATACTTTCGGTAAAACCCATGGTGCAGCAGATGCAGCAAAATATGTGGGCCGTGAGCCCGCGGCTGCCAACCTCGAAGACCAAAGCTGCGGCTGGAAAAATACATTCGGTACTGGCCATGGAGGAGACACCATTACCAGTGGCCTGGAAGGTGCCTGGACAACAACACCAACGAAGTGGAGCAACAATTATTTTGACAACCTGTTTGGCTTTGAATGGGAACTGACAAAGAGCCCTGCGGGCGCACACCAGTGGAAACCAAAAGGTGATGCGGGCGCAGGTACTGTGCCAGATGCGCACGATCCATCCAAGCGTCATGCACCATTTATGCTTACTACCGACCTCGCACTGAGGATGGACCCCGCCTATGAAAAGATATCCAGGCGTTTTCATGAAAACCCGGACCAGTTTGCAGACGCCTTTGCTCGTGCATGGTTCAAGCTCACGCACCGCGATATGGGACCGCGCGTACGCTACCTGGGTGCTGAGGTGCCAGCGGAAGAACTGATTTGGCAAGACCCCATCCCGGCTGCCACAGGTAAGCCGATCGACGATAATGATGTAGCCGCTCTGAAGAGTAAGATACTTGCAGCAGGGCTTTCTGTGTCAGAATTGGTATCAACTGCATGGGCATCGGCATCAACATTCCGTGGCTCTGATAAACGCGGTGGTGCAAATGGTGCACGTGTTCGCCTGGCACCACAAAAGGACTGGCAGGTGAATAACCCGGCGCAACTTGCGAAGGTATTACAGGCACTTGAGGGCATACAAAAGGAGTTCAACGACCAGGCTAATGGTAAGAGTGTGTCCATCGCCGACCTCATTGTATTAGCTGGATGTGCGGGCGTAGAGCAGGCAGCAAAGAATGCAGGCCACACTGTGAAAGTGCCTTTCACGCCCGGGCGTGCTGATGCATCACAGGCGCAAACCGATGTGGAATCATTCGCTGTGCTGGAGCCTAAGGCAGATGGCTTCCGCAACTATGTAAAGGGTAAATATTCAGTATTGGCTGAGGATATGCTGATAGACAAAGCACAATTGCTGACATTGACTGCACCCGAGATGAGCGTTCTGGTAGGTGGTATGCGTGTGCTGAATACTAATTTTGACCAGTCTAAGCACGGTGTTTTCACAAAGAATACAGAGGTACTCACCAATGACTTCTTCGTGAACCTGCTTGACCTTGGTACACGATGGACCGCAGTAAATGGCTCACAGGATTCTTTTGAAGGCCGTGACATTAATACAGGCGAGCTTAAGTGGACAGGTACCCGTGCTGATCTCATTTTTGGTTCCAACTCGGAGCTTCGTGCGCTTGCCGAAGTGTATGCGTGTGAGGATGCCCGCGAGAAGTTTGTAAAAGATTTTGTTGCAGCATGGGCGAAGGTTATGAACCTTGACCGTTTTGATCTTGTATGATCTAAGGGTATTATTTAATGCTAAAGGTGGCCTGAGAAGGCCACCTTTTTTTGGGTTATTGCGAGCGGTATGTGTGGCCAAGCGATAATGAATTGAGCCATTGCAAGACGAGTATCAGGTTATACCCTGATATTCGTCATTGATGTTTGTTGATATTCTGGCAATTTTTGCTCTATGATTTGGATAACGTGTTTACTGAATCAATAAAAACAAACAATTATGAGCAATTTACTTTATCTGGTAGCAGTAATTCTTGTCATTGCCTGGGCAATTGGTTTCGTTGGATTTCATGCAGGTGGTATCATTCACATCTTATTAGTCATAGCAATTATTGCAGTGATATTAAGAGTTATCCAGGGGCGGAGGGTTTTGTAAGGGCCTCTGAATATTGGCGTTCACCAAGGTTACTTTTGGCAAAGGGTTGGCAATATTATGCGTGCTGCAAACGCATTTCATTCCTGTTATAAACTACTGAATCTATAGAATGTTACCAATGCGGCCAGTGCCAATACTACGAACAACATGGGCAGCATTTTATATTCTTTCCTTTTAGTGTGAACCACTATGCCCGTTGCCATAACCATGCAAAAACCGGCGGCGGTGATAGGGGTGAGTATGGGCGCAATACCGGTAAGCCAGGGCACTATGATGCCCACACAGCCCAGCAGTTCCAGTATGCCGAGTAAGCGTATGGGTATTATTGATGCACCGGGTTTCAGGTGACCATCCGCTATGTGTTGCTGTACGCTGCCGCTGACCTTCCCAATGCCGGGCATAATAAAGAAAGCAGAGAGCAGGCCCTGTATCACCCATAGGGCTGTGTTCATTGTATTTGATTGAGGCAAGTAATGGGTTCTTAAAGTTTTATCAATTTATTCTTCCGGAAAAGCACTAATCATCAATTCCTTTTCCATCGAGAATATGCTGCATATACTTTTCGATCCTGGCTTCGCGGGTTTTGGATTGTTTGGCAGCAGAAAAATAAAACAGGTATCCTCTTTGCCGCCCCGGTGTCAATGAATTAAATGCTTTTTTCAAGGCGGCGTTTTTGTCCAGTTTATTTTGGAACTCTTCAGGAACTGCATATTCAGCGGTCTTTTTTAACGGCACCTGTATGCCTGCCTTTTCTAATTGTATCGCTTCAAGGATGTAGGCCTTCAGTGTTGTTTTCAGTTTTTTTATCTCACTTGTATTGGTGAAGCGAACCTGACGCCCTGCCTGCACATTTTCCGTCTGCTGTATCAGGATACCCTTCTCATCATGCAGCAATGATCCCTTCATAAACAGCACCGCGCAGTATTCTTTAAAGCCATGTATCAATACTACATTCTTATCCTCGTAGGTATAACATGGGCAGCCCCATTTCAGTTCCTCTGTCAGCCCGCAGTCAAGAATAATGGTTCGTAGCAGGCTGTATTCTTCCTGCCATTTAGAGACTTTATTGAAAAAGAAATCAACCTTAGGATTCATTTGATTCATTTGCTAAAATTAGCCAAAATAATCTTTCTGTCCGCAGGCCTGAAGTACCACGACAATAGCACGAACACAGTTTGGAAAAGCGGCCCCATAATTCCCTTTATGTCATGATCACCTGCTGCCAGGTGCGAAGCGAGGGCTCCCGTCATAGCAAAGAAGAAACCGGCATACGCCCATTCTTTAAGCAATTTAAACCGGGGCACTAAAATGGCGATTACTCCCAGTATTTTCCAAACGCCTAGTATAGTAAGAAAATAGATAGGGTAGCCCAGGGCAACGATAAGGTCCACCCATTGTTTCGTTCTTAGCACTGCAAATATGCCGCTTTGCAACATACCTATTGCCAGCAAATCTGTGGCAACCCAATAGATGATCTTGTTTCTCTTTTCCATAGTGTGTTATTTCAGTTTGCTCATTATTTCCTGCATTCTATCGTGTGCCATACTTATACCCTGTGCAAACGGTAACTTTAATACCTGGTCCCGCTGCGCCAATGATTCATACACTGTATGCATGGTCAATTTGCTGGTGGTACCCGTAAGTTGTTCAAATTCGTAGATCTCCAGTTGAACGCCAAATGGTGTGTTTTCCATTTCAAATGTGCGGATGATCTTCTTGTTTGGGATGAATTCATGAATTGCTCCATTTGCCCGGAATACGACGTTACCTTGTCCATCAACTGACTGTAGTTGATAGCTGCCATGTTTCCTGCCATCAAATTTTACAAGTTTGGTTGTTGAGTATGGGTTAGACATCCACTGTTCGATGAGATCTGGTTCCGCGTGTGCTTTAAAAAGTAAATCCAGCGGCAGATCAAATTCTCTCGTGATCATTAAATCCTGTTTGCCATCCTCGGCGTGCACCTTTGTTTTCTTTTCCATAGGTTTCTATTTTTTTGCTTTGTATTGTTTCATTATGGTTTCTAATTTATTGAACCGGTCGTCCCACATGTTGCGGAATGGTTCTATGTAGTCGGCTATCTCTTTCATTTTATTGGGATTTAAGTGATAATAGATCTCCCTGCCGTTTTGCTCCTGTTTCAGCAGTTCGCACTCGGTGAGTATCTGCAGGTGTTTAGAGACGGTGGGTCGTGCTGTATCGAAATTTGAAGCGATAGCACCCGCTGTCATGGATTGTGAGGCTACCAAAAGGAGTATCGCCCTTCTTGTAGGGTCTGCTATGGCTTGAAATACATCTCGTCTCAGGTTCATTGTGTAGCTATGTGGCTACAAATATAAGTGTAGTTATTTAACTACGCAAATATTTCTGAGCTTTTTATGTTAATTGGGAAATACATTAGATCAGTTCAAACAGTTTCTGCTTCCTGCTGTCAATGTCTGGCTTTACCAGTGAAAGCATTTTTGCAGAAAGTTTGTTGCAGAAATGCTCAAAATCATTGAGGTCTTCTTTTTCGATGCCCCAAAAGCTATCTGGCAGCGGATAAGCGGTGTTTAATATAGAAGCTGCTTTTATGTCTAATAAATATTCAATAGCCAGCAATTTAAAACTGACAGCGTACAAAACGATCTTAGGGGGAATGGCATGTTGCCCCGGTTCTGTCCCCAGGCCCATCAGGTTCACATGAAAGGGCTCGGTTGATGAATAGGAGAAGATAATATCAAACCTGCCATCCGGTAACCCAACTGTATCGTGTGCGGTATCGGATGTGTTTTCAAGCATCCAGAAACTTTCCACAAAGTCGGATAGTTGTGGAGATGGGGCGGCTATTTTAAATTCAATACCCTCGGTCATTTATTGGTGCTGGATTTTTAGTACCCACAGCGAAGATAGGAACGTGAATACGTATGAGGATGAAGTGGTCTGATTTTAGGCTATTTTGGTTATGTTATTCCCCAATTATCTCCATCGGCCACTATAGAAGATGATATTTAAGAGCTAATAAGAACTACAATTGTTTGATGATTTTTTTTGAAAGCAAATCATCAATAATATTTCTAGGCACGAACTCTTTTGATTTTTTTATTGCTTCGATCATTTCTAATAAATAGTTATGTTTATCGTTATGTTCAGGATGTTTTATTTTCAGATGAGTTAGTATTATTTCGGCGCTTTTAAACCAATAATTATTGAAAGGATTGATAATATTCATATTGTCATAGTGAATAATGGGCAAGTCAAAAATCTTTTTTACGAATCCATGAATCCAGTTTAGACTGCTCATTTTCGTTTTTTTATTTTGAGGTTCATTTTCTTCAATCCATTCATTTAGCAATTGTAAATGAACTTCAGAATATTTATACTTCTGGAAATAAGGAATAATAACATACTTCATCTGTTTTATGAAGATGGCTCGGTCGCCACCACTCCGAACATAAAAATTCAAGTGATATTCTATGGTTTTATTTATTAAATAAGGAGGTTTTACCTGTGTCAATTTAAAAGCAAAGGCACCATCATAATCATCTTTTGTAACCGTTGTCAATGGTCCGTCAATAACGGCATTTCTTCCACCGCTTATTCTTTTTGAAAATGCGGTAGTTACCCGTTCAACGCCAAGATTTTCTAATTGGTATTCGTCCTGGGGTTTTTGACCATACATTGATATTGAGTAAAACTCATTTAGTGGTTGCATAGTGTTACAAAGGTACCAGTTCTTACAATATTATTGCTAAACCCTATACCTTTGATTTTATGAGTTTACAAAGCGAAATGGAAGAGCTGTTTAACAATCTCGCTCAACTTAATATTCATCGTGGATGAGATTTGTATACCAGAATGTATTAAAAGACAAGTGCGGGTGGAGTTGAACAATTTAATGTCAGAGGTACAAAAGGAG
>CAIJNJ010000382.1 GCA_903821975.1 uncultured Bacteroidota bacterium | reverse complement strand
CTTTCATAGTCCGTTACCCCGCGCAAAGCCAGTACCCTGCATATGGCAGGGTTTACTTTCAGATCTTCACCAAGCTTTTTTATTATTTCCTCGCTGGCGGGCTTCAGGGCCCATCTTTTCTCAGGCTTCATTTCCGAAATCTAATTTTTGCACCGCATTGTAATACTCTGTTACCCACTTGCCAAGGTTGTCGCAAAAAGCAGCCTGCTCCACATTTGCAAAGAAATCGCCTTCGTTCATTATGCGCTGCAGCAGCTTGTCCTGTGCCTGTATGCACTGCATAGCGGTATTATATGGTGTATGGCTGAATGATACCATCTCATATACCGAAACGAATTGATCGGGGTATCGCTTGCCCAGTTCTTTTTCTATTTTCTTCCGTTCCAGGAACATCGGATCCGCAACTTTATCGCGCATCTCGGTAAAATTATTCAGGGCCAGTTGCGCCACTGCATCGCCGTTGGGTTTTCTTCTGCGCTCATATTCTTTCAGTATCACGTCCCAGTTAACTCCTTCCCTTTTTTCTAGGGAAGGTGCCGAAGGCGGAAGGGTGTATTTATCCAACAGACCGGAAAGCACGCTTACATCCTCGAAGCCCGCATTCATGCCCTGCCCGTAAAAAGGTACGATGGCATGTGCCGCATCGCCAATAAGTGCGCTCTTGTCGGCATAATGCCACGGAAAAATGTGCGTGGTAATAAGCGAGGAAGTGGGGTTTGTAAAGAAGTCATCGAGCAGGCCGGGCATCAGCGTTTTGGCATCGGCAAACTGTTTATCAAAAAGGGCGGTTACGTCGTCCTGTGTTTTCAGTTTTTCAAAGGATACCTCGCCCTCAAACGGCATGAACAGTGTGCAGGTGAAAGTACCATCCGTGTTTGGCAATGCAATCATCATATACTTGCCACGTGGCCATATATGCAGCGCATTCTTTTCCATCAGCCATTCTCCGTGCTTTCCGGGCAGTATGCACAATTCTTTATAGCCATATTCCAGGTACATCTGCTCGCAGTTTACCCTGTTCATATGCGTATAGCTCTCCCGCAGCGCGGAGAAAGCGCCATCTGCGCCAAAGAGCAGGTCGGCTTCCACTATTTTTTCTTTGTGGTCGTGATGAAAGTGCACATGGTTGTTCTCCACATGCACTTGATTGCAGCGGTGTTCAAAATGTATGTTCACGCCTTCTTTTTCAGCCAGCGTCATTAACTTCTTGTTCAGCTCACCACGGCTCACGGAGTATATGGCCTCATTGTTCTTGCTGTATGGCTGGAAGGCGGTTTGCCCATCCGGCTGGTGCAGATAACGCCCGTACATGGGTATGGCCAGGGCTTCCATCTCACTCTTCAGCCCGGCAAGCTCCAGTGCATTCCACCCGCGTGTGCTCATGGCCAGGTTTATAGATTTGCCTGCCGATATATGCGCGCTGCGCATATCCGGTCGGCGCTCATAAATGGAAACCTGGTAACCACGCTTCCGTAATATTATAGCCAGCAACGACCCTACCAGCCCTGCTCCCAAAATAGTAACCTTACGAGACATATTGTAAAATTCAAAAGTAAAAAGTAAATAATTGTTCAGGCAAAATAAGGAATAATGGGGTAAAGCCGAAATGACTATGGTCATATACTTCTTATACAAAACATTTTACAAATGCGTATTCGTAAAAGTGAAAGCCCCTTCAGGGGTTTGGGGTTTCACCTATCTTTGCAAAAAAACTTTCTTATGTCTGTGGTTTTTTATGATAACAATGTAAGATCAGGGTTGAAGAACAAGCGCAAGCTTTCTGTCTTCATAGATGTGATCATCAGCAAGTACATGAAGAATGTAAAGACAGCCGAACTGAGCGTTGTTTTTTGTACGGATGCATTCCTGCTGGAAATGAACAATAACTTCCTCGACCACGATACCTTTACCGATATCATTACCTTCGACCTCAGCGAATCAAGGAATGCGGTGGACAGTGAGATATACATAAGTGTGGAGCGGGTGAAGGAAAATGCCAAACTATACCATACTACATATCAGGAAGAGCTGCACCGGGTAATATTTCACGGGGTGCTGCATCTGTGTGGGTTCAAGGATAAGAAAGAGAAGGACCGGAAGATCATGCGGGAGAATGAAGATTATTGCCTGGAACATTATAAAAAAGAATTAGCGAAATGAACATAGAAAAACTGTATGAAGACGATGACCTTATCATAGTGAACAAGCCGGCGGGCATGCTTGTAGTGCCTGACCGTTTTAACCACGAGCTACCCAGCCTCAACCGTACCCTGGAAGCAAAACTGGGCCAGAAGATATGGGTGGTGCATCGCCTGGACAGGGACACAAGCGGTGTTATCTGCTTTGCGAAGAATGAAGTGGCGCACCGTTACCTGTCTATCCTTTTCCAGGAGCGCGATGTAAATAAATTCTACGCAGGCATTGTGCTGGGTATAGTTACACCACCCGAAGGCCGCATAGAAAGCCCGATTGCAGAGCACCCCGCTGCCAATGGCAAAATGATCGTGGCGAAAAAAGGTAAGATGGCCGTTACCGACTATAAAGTAGCAGAGCAGTGGCCGCTCTATGCCTTGATGCAGTTCCAGATACATACCGGGCGCACTCACCAGATACGTGTGCATATGCAGTCCATAGGCCACCCGTTGGTTTGTGACGAGCTTTATGGTGATGGAGAGCCGTTCATGCTTTCACACATAAAGCGTAAATACCGCCTCTCAGAAAAAGATGAACAGGAAAAACCGCTGCTCAGCAGGCTGGCGCTGCATGCCTACCGTATATCATTTCATAAAGAAGACGGCACGCTGATAGATGTGGAAGCGCCATTACCCCGTGATATGGCTGCCTGCGTGAAGCAACTTAATAAATGGGCAAAACCGATGAGTAGCGAGGGGTAAAGTTGAACAATGCCCCATTTTTATGGAAAAATAAAAATTGGGGAAGTGTGGCAAGGTGTTTTATATTTAATTGATAATCAATGCTTTGTTGTTTTTTGTGATTGCCCCACGATGCCCCATCATTGCCCCATTTATGCCCCACTTTTTCTGAATGCCTCGTCCCGAAATAGGTTTACACGTTGGTAAGATAATCCCGTTTTTTGTTTACTGCCATTTTGTTAGTCCCAGCTGGGGTTTACACTACAAAAATATTCATTATTCCATTTCTTCACTCCTT
>CAIJNJ010000381.1 GCA_903821975.1 uncultured Bacteroidota bacterium | reverse complement strand
GGCGACCTTAAAAAGAACAACTTACTGAAAAAATATGCCGACCGTGTAGGTGATATCATCAGCGGTGAGGTATACCAGATATGGAAGAAAGAAATACTGCTGCTGGATGATGAAGGTAATGAACTGATCATGCCTAAGTCTGAACAGATACCGACGGACTTCTTCAAAAAAGGAGAAAGTGTACGCGCTGTAGTAAAGAAAGTGGAAATGCGCAATAACTCGCCCATCATCATACTGAGCCGCACGCATCCTTCATTCCTGGAAAAACTGCTGGAAATAGAAGTGCCTGAAATAATGGATGGCCTGATAGTGGTGAAGAAGATAGTACGTGAACCCGGCGAGCGCGCCAAAGTAGCCGTAGAAAGCTATGATGACCGCATAGACCCGGTAGGCGCCTGTGTAGGTATGAAGGGAAGCCGCATACATGGCATAGTGCGTGAGCTGCGCAATGAGAACATTGACATCATCAACTACACCAACAATATACAACTGCTGTTGCAGCGCTCACTGACACCGGCGCGCATCAATAAGATGGAGCTAAACAATGAGGACCACAGCGCAGACGTATATCTTGACCCGGACCAGGTATCCCTGGCCATCGGCAAGAAGGGTGTGAACATAAAACTGGCACAGGAACTTACGGGCTACAGCATAGATGTATACCGTGATGTGAAGGAAGAAGTGGAATACGACATTGACCTGGACGAATTTGCAGATGAGATAGAGCCATGGGTTATTGATGAATTCAAGCGTATTGGTTGCGATACCGCACTGAGCGTATTGGAATTGTCTGCCGAAGAGTTAGTGCGCCGTACGGACCTGGAAGAAGAAACAGTGCGTGACGTACGTAAGATACTGGAAGCTGAATTTAACACAGAAGAATAACTGCCCGGAGGTGAATCTGAATGGGCAGGCAGGGATGCAAACACTCATCACTTTTAGTTAAAATGATGTAGGTTTGTATAGGGTTAAGGCTAAGGGCGACTTTGGCGAAAATTATTAAGAAGGAACATATATAAATGACGAACAATAAAACACCGAGGTTACTCGAAGCCGCCAAGGAATTCAATATTGGTAAGGACACGCTTGTGGCGTTTCTTACCGATAAAGGCTTTTCTGTGACCAGCAGCCCCAGCACCAAGTTAACAGAACCGATGTATAACGCCCTGCAGGTGGAGTTTGCACAGGACAAACTGGCAAAACGCAGGAGTGAAGAAATCGCATTGCCCAAAGGATCCTTACTGGACAGCCTGAAAAGAACCAAGGAAGACCTGGATATTACTGCAAAAGATAAGAAAGAAGAACCCCAGGCCGCAGACCCAAAAGCAAAAGCGAAGGAAGAAAAACCCGCAGCAACGCCAACAGTTGCCGAAAAAGCAAAAGTAGCTGATGTAAAAGCTGAACCTGCAAAGAAAACGGCAACTGCTGCGCCAAAGGAAGAACCAAAGGAAGAGGCCCCGGCTAAAAAGGCGGCGGCAAAGACCGAGGAGACACCAAAGAAAATAACTGCAAAAACCAAGAAAGCCGCTGAAACTGAAGCTGAGGCAAGTGAACCTGAGCATGTAGACGTTAAAGCGCCTAAGATAGAGGGCCCGAATATACTGGGTAAAATAAACCTTGATGATCTGAACCTTGCTTCGCGCCCTAAGAAAGGTGCCGCAAAAAAGAAAGACGACGAGGAAAAGAAAACGGCGAAAAAAGAAGTTAAAGAAACAGCTCCAAAAGCAACAACAGCCAAAGCAAAGAAAGAAGCTGCTGCAGAGCCGGAGCCCGTTGTGCCGCAGGAAATCGCTGCGCCGGAGAAAGAGGATGAAGAGGATGACGCCAACAAGCCGGAACATATAGAAATGAGGGCCCCGAAACTTGAAGGGCCCAAGATCATAGGAAGAATAGAACTACCTGTAGCACAGCCATCCGGAAATAACGCCGGGCGGCCTGATAACAGGGGTGGCGATCGTGGTGAGAAACGCAAACGCAAACGCATACCGGTAGAAAAGAAACCCGAAACACATAAACCGGATCCCAACAACCGCAACCAGCCTCCGGGCCAGGGCGGACCAGGCGCTAAGCCGGGTGCAGCTCCCTTCAACCGTGAGCGCAGGCCTTCTGGGCCACAAACAGGGCCGGGCTATGGTGGTGGCGACCGCGGCGGTGCAAGACCGGGCGGCGGCGGTGGCAACTTCAGGCCGGGTGGTGGTGGCGGAGACCGCAGAGGCGCTCCGCGTAACGCACCGATGACTGCCCAACAGCAGGAAATAGATACAAAAGCAATTCAGGATAAGATACGCGAAACACAGGCCAAGCTTACGGGATCTACCCGCAGCAAAAACCTGAAGGCCAAATACCGCCGTAACAAGCGCGATGAAATGGCCGAAAAGCGCGCTACTGCCGAAAATGCTGAACAGGATAATATAATACAGGTTACCGAATTCATTTCGGTGAGCGAGCTGGCCAATTTACTGAATGTGAGCTTTGCTGATGTTATCAGCAAGTGTATGAGCCTTGGTATCATGGTGTCCATTAACCAGCGCCTTGATGCGGAAGTAATAGAACTGGTATCGAGCGAGTTTGGTTTTGACGTGGAGTTCATAAACCTGGAGCAGGAAGCAGAAGAAATAATAGAAGATATAGATGACCCTGAAGACCTGGTGCCGCGTGCGCCGATAGTTACCATCATGGGCCATGTGGATCATGGTAAGACATCGTTGCTTGACTATGTGCGCAGTGCGAATGTAGTGGCAGGTGAGGCAGGTGGTATCACCCAGCATATAGGAGCTTACCAGGTGACCACAGCCACAGGCAAGAAGATCACTTTCCTGGATACTCCGGGTCACGAAGCATTTACCGCGATGCGTGCGCGTGGTGCCAAGGTAGCAGATATAGCCGTGATAGTGATAGCTGCGGATGATGCAATAATGCCGCAGACGAAGGAGGCAATATCACATGCACAGGCCGCGAACCTGCCCATGATATTCGCCATCAACAAAATAGATAAAGAAGGGGCAAACCCGGAAAAGATAAAAGAGCAGCTCGCCAATATGAATATATTGGTGGAAGATTGGGGCGGTAAGTTCCAGAGCCAGGAAATATCTGCCAAGAAAGGACTGAATGTAGACCTGCTGCTGGAAAAGATAGGACTTGAAGCTGAATTACTGGAACTGAAAGCCAACCCGAACCGTGCGGCCAATGGTAGTGTTATCGAGGCATCGCTGGATAAAGGACGTGGATACCAGAGTACCATACTGGTACAGAACGGTACACTGAACCAGGGTGATATGATCGCCTGCGGACAGCATTACGGCAAGATCAAAGCGATGTTCAACGAGCGCGGACAGCGTGTAACCACTGCCGGTCCATCAGCGCCCGTGCAGGTGCTGGGCCTTAACGGCGCACCACAGGCAGGTGAAAAGTTCAGGGTATTTGAAAATGAAGATGAAGCCAAAGACCTTGCTAACCACAGGGCACAGATATTACGTGAGCAGGGCATCCGTGCACGCAAGCATATTACGCTTGATGAGATCGGTCGCCGCCTTGCACTCGGAAACTTTAAGGAATTGGGTGTTATCATCAAGGGTGACTTTGATGGTTCGGTAGAAGCGTTGAGCGATTCGCTGCAGAAACTATCGACTGAAGAAGTCGCGATCAATGTGGTACATAAGGGCGTGGGGCAGATCACGGAAAGCGATGTGTTGCTGGCTACCGCATCGGATGCGATCATCATCGGCTTCCAGGTACGTCCGTCTATGCAAGCTGCAAAACTTGCCGAGCAGGAAAATATCGAGATACGCACTTACTCTATCATCTACGATGCGATAGAAGAAATAAAGAGCGCGATGGAAGGTCTGCTGGAACCAAAGGTGGAGAAGAAGACCGTGTGCAATATAGAAGTGCGCGAAGTGTTCAAGATAAGTGGTGTAGGTACTATTGCAGGTTGTTATGTGCTTGACGGTAAGATGACCCGCCAGACCAAGCTGAACCTTATCCGCGACGGTATAGTTGTATACAACGGTGAACTGGCCTCGCTGAAACGCTTCAAGGATGATGTGAAGGAAGTGAATGCAGGGTACGAATGCGGTCTTTCAGTTAAAAACTATAATGATGTGCGCGCAGGCGATATCATAGAAGGATACGAAGAAGTGGAAGTGAAAAGAACACTTTAATAATTGCTCAATGGCTTATTTGCTCAATGGCTCAATGAATATCAATCATTGAGCCATTTTATTTGGGGTTAATGCAAGCTTATGGAGGTTGTTGCCTGAGGTCATTCCATGGGCCATTTAAATTCTGTAATTTAGGAGCGTGGTTGTTGTGCACTGAGCCATTACGCCACTGAGCCATTGAGCCAATCAATTATCACATTACTATCAGACCTGGGCACGCGTGATGCGTCTGTAACTGTAGCAAAGGCTATACTGATGCGGTATGCACCTGGTGCCGTGTTTGTAGATATCTCTCACGACGTAGTGCAATATGATCTTCAGCAGGCTGCTTATTTATTGTTATCGGCATATAAACATTTCCCGGAAGGCACCGTTCACATTTTACCGGTAGATGTATTTGCCGGCGATACTCCGTGCCTGCTGCTGGTAAAAAAGGGGGGGCATTATTTCTTAGCACCTGACAATGGCAT
>CAIJNJ010000380.1 GCA_903821975.1 uncultured Bacteroidota bacterium | reverse complement strand
TGCCATTCCTGCTTCCACTTCATAAACAGATGATCTTCGGGTATAGCTATTGAGCTGCCGCGGGGCTCATTAATGGGTACATCCTGGTAAAAAACATTTCCCGAAAGTAGTAGCAGCTTTCGTTCGCGAAGGTTATTTACGTTACAATAGTGCATTACCGGGTTCCATAAGTGCCTCCAGAATGCTTCAGTTATCCCTCGGGTCAGATACACATTCTGAATTGAAGGGTGTTTCTGAAGGAGGCCAACGATATTTACAAAATCAAAATCATCAAAATTATAAGCTATCGCCTGGTCATCAAAACCCGTGAGTATTTTAATATGTTCCGGGTTAGCCGTATCAGCATCATCTATTTCGCCTATCAGGTCAGTTATAGCTATTTGATTGCTTTTGCAAAACTGCTTCCACGCTCCGGGCGTTGCATTTACTAACGACGGTGCTCCATACAGTCTCGGTAATATGTCCCAGAACTTGTTATTTTTCCGGCCATAAAACCACTCCCCCGTATTGGTATCAGGCCATTCGGGGATAAAAGTTCCCACGATCAGTGTCGTAGGCTCAAAATCTACCCGCTCAAGGTTCAGGTAACTTTTGAATTTATGGTTACAGGGCATAATTCTATTAAAATAAATAATTAAAACATCCGCTAAAACAAAGTAAAAATGAAAATTTGGCACTAAATAGGCGATCCTCAAACTTGCGCAAATTTAAAACATTTTACACTCCCATCCGGGCTTGAACATATAGGACCTCTGATCGCAGAACAGGATCACATAGCAATGAATTACCATTATCTGCAAGGGACAATTTTATTGCTTGATAAACTTCCTGACCTCGCTGCCATTTACCTTCAGGACGTAAATGCCCGCCGGTATGCCCGAAACGTCTATTTGAACCTCTGATAAATTGTACTTATTGCTGTACACCGTTTGGCCTAAGAGGTTGATGATGGATATTGTGGTTATGTTTTGTGAAGCGGATATTGTCAGGAATGTTGTGGCAGGGTTGGGGTAAACTGTTATGTTGCCGGTTTGTTTTATGATCGGAACAAGCGTATTTGCAGTATTTATTTTTGCAAGAAACATGTACAGGTTATTGCTATCCCTGAGTATAATGGTTCCAAAATTCATAACCCAACTGCTATAATCACCCGACATGTATAGGTTTCCGAATGCATCGGTAGTGATACAATCGGGAACATCATCGGCAAAGAGGCCATGTGCATTTGCGATCCAGATAACATTGCCTGATGAATCATATTTGGCAAGGAAAATATCGTTATCAGGGAGGGTATCAGTACCAAATACAAGGTTCGTGCTAAGCGTATTGCCGGCTATATACACATTACCTGATGCATCATTAGTCACAGTTGTTGCCTGTGCATAACTGTCACCGGTTGCTGTTCTTACCCATTTTATGTTGCCCGCGCTATCATACTTCACCAGGAATAAATTATAGGTATCCCCGGAGCTTGCTGTATCCGGGTTAGTGAGCGTAATACCCCCAAACGCACATGTATAGCCCCAATAGTATCCGGTCACATAAACACCACCATACAAATCGGTTGATATAGACGCAGGGTCCGCATTGTCATTACTGCCCGGATCGCTGGCCCAGAGCACATTGCCCGAAGAATCAAATTTTACAACAAACATATTTTGTTTGCCCCCACCGTTTGTTAAAGTGTCATGTCCGAAAATGATAGAGGGCGAGTTGAAATAACCTGTTACATAACTATTGCCATTGGCGTCAGTCGCCAGGTAAGTAGCCTCGTCATCCATCTTACCGCCTGCGTTTCTTGCCCATACTACATTACCGTTTGTATTATACTTAACCACAAAAATATTTCCTGTGCCAGCACTGTCATTTGTAAAAGTTGTTACACCAAAGGCTATGGCAGGGCTCTTGAAATATCCCGTCATATAGGCATTGCCTGCCCGGTCTGATTGTACAGCGGTAGCAATGTCGTCCATTTTGCCGCCTGCACTTTTTGCCCAGAGTACATTACCGCTACTGTCGTACTTCGCTAAAAAAACATTCGACGTAAGCATACTGTCATTTACAAGTGTCGTTGCACCAAAAATTAAAGAGTCACTGTAAAAATCGCCTGCAATAAAAACACCTCCCGTATTATCAATGGCTACAGATGTCGCCATACCATTTCCCTGGGCAGTTCGTATCCATATCAGGTTTCCATCCGGGTCACATTTTAATAGATAGACGATATCACATGCCGCTATCGCAGAAAAAGGACAGCCGGGATTGTTTAAAGTCATTGTTCCAAAAGTAAAATTTGCGCTATTATATGTACCACATACATAGATATTTCCGGCAGCATCAGTTACCACCGACTGTCCATATTCATCTAAACCACCGATGCCGGGTTTCACCCAATCCCAACCCTGTGCACTTGCATTTTGAAGGGCGCACACAATTATTAAAAGCAATAAAAACAATACCTTTTTCATAGGGCATGCATTATATAAAGTAAAGATAACTCTTTCTAACGCTTACTACCCATCCTTTATGAAGAGCTTAGATTTTCTGCTCTCCCTTCTGGACTTGAACCAGGGACCCTCTGGTTACAGGGCATAACAATTTCGATGATAAACCATTAACTGAACACTCTCTTATTATTGTCATTCAGAAACAAACTTTACTGAAGCCAACTTCCCTTTGTTAAAAGTGTAGATATGGGTCACGTCTGTCACACATGATTCCAACTTGACAACGGCATATTTATTATTCAAAACAGTCGGGAAGTAATCGAAGAATGTTTTGTAAAAAGCCTCAGTACTAATCCCAATTTTTATTCTATTCGAAAAAACTACGCTACTGTCAACTATTTGCCCACCCGTAACGTAGCCATGCATTGATGCCTCAGGATCGTTATCCAGAAACAGGCTTAATTCGTTATTCATAAGTTTTAAATCTACAGATTCGCTCCATTCAAAAAATGATGGGACTATGTTTGTATTTGTAAAAGTGTCACGAGTAAAATGCGTGACTGTAAAATCTTTGAGTAAACTTGCGGCAAGAGAAGATTTGTCTGTTAATTCCCCAAAAGGGAAATAAACATATTTGGAGCAAGTCACTAACTGAAGCGTATCTCCCAAAGAATGGCCTAAGGAGTTAAATTCAAATGATTTTTTGGGTGTTACCCAGTAATTGTCAATTTTAAAAGAGGTTGTCGAGTCGGTTGGAATATAAGTTTTCTGTTTCGTAGTAATTATCTGCCCCTGTGCAAACACAGGCAACCATAGCATGAACAAAAACCTTTTCATTGATATGAAGATAACAACTTTCCCAACTATAACGCCATAATCACATTAGAAAGCATAGCTTTTTTATAAAACTTAGTATTAATTATTATAACAGGCAAAAAATAATTAAAAAGGAGGAAAAGACAACAATTGAACCTAATCTTGCGTGAGAAGAATAAATATTTAGTACTATCAAAAAAATATTTTGCGGTAACGATAAACTGCTTATTTTTGCAGTCCGAAAATCACATTCTTCCTTAGCTCAGTTGGTTAGAGCATCTGACTGTTAATCAGAGGGTCTCTGGTTCAAGTCCAGAAGGGAGAGCAGAAGCCGCAGCGAAAGTTGCGGCTTTGTTGTTTCAGGAACGTTACGGCTTATTATTTAAAAAATAGATAATATCTTATCATCACCGTATCAGTGTC
>CAIJNJ010000379.1 GCA_903821975.1 uncultured Bacteroidota bacterium | reverse complement strand
AGAAAAGGTAGCGATCAGTAAAAAGCAGGGAAATAAAATCAGGCTCTTTTTCATATAATATCTTTAATTTATAAAATAATAATGCCGTAAAGATATGTAAATCAACAAATAACCAAAATAAAAACTCCGTTTCCACTTCTGAAAACGGAGTCCTAATGTTTTGTTTAAAATACTGTTACCTGCTTATTGTTACTTTTTCAGTAACAGGTTTACCATCTACTAAAATTGTAAGGGCATATATACCTGATGGCAAGTTACCTGCGGCTATCGAAATTTTATTATTGTTAGTTGCTGCAAATTCATTGCTATACATAATACGGCCCTGCATATCGGCGAGTTTAATACCTACCGTCTTATTTACAGGCTGATCAAATAAGATATCAAATGAGCCATCGTTAGGGTTAGGTACAATATTGATACTAACGTTCCTGTGATTGAGCTCCTGCACGCCTGTATTATTGGTTACAAGCACTGTATCCGTATACAGTGTTGACTGACATCCTGCATTAGAAACCGTAAGTGAAAGTGTCTTTAACCCCGCCACTGTCCAGAATACTGTTTGCGGACCTGCGCCTGTGCCGGGCGTTGCGGTACCTGCGCCAAATGTCCAGGTATAGGTACTGCCTGCGGGGGCAGAACCGGTAAATGTAATTACATCGTTGGTACCTGTGGTAGTAATATGATCTGTGATCGAAAACGTAGCAGTCGGTACGATCCCGGGTGTAACAACAAGTGTATCGGCGGGACCGGCACCACAGCTATTGGATGCTATACAAATAATAGTGCCCGGGCCTGTGCCCACAGTAGCAGAAAGAGAGGGCGATGAACTGGTACCTGACCAACCTGTGCCTATTGCCTCCCAGCTGTATGAAGTAGCGCCTGCTGCAGAAGCGGAGAAAACCGCAGAAGCAGAGCCAACACATGGAGGTGTAACCGTGGAAATACCCGGCCTTGCAGGAGGAGCGCCTGGTGTAATATTAAAGGTGGTCGATTCACCCTCGCCACAGGCATTATAAGCGAGTACTGTAACCGAAGCAACACCTGTACCTGCGATCAGAGAAATGGAATCCGCAGTACTTGTACCAGACCATCCTGTTCCTGAAACTATCCACTGGTAGGTGGTGGCTCCGCTGATGGAAGCAACAAAATAGGTTCCGGTATCGCCAGAGCAAAGGGTACCCGGTGTAGTTGTAACCACCGGAGCCAATGGCTTGGGGCAAAACTGCACATTTGCCCACCATGTATCCCAGTTGGGAGATGTTCCAACTATAGAGCTTTCCTGTATGGTCCAGAAATCGGTGTCATTCCTCGGGTCTATGCAGGCACCTGAATAATCGCCCCACCTGTTCCTTGATCCTCCGAATGTTTCATAATAAGTGGCCTGGCCATGCCTGTATATTGTTGCAGGGTGAATTGAATCAACCGGATCTGCATTAAGGTGCAACGCATAACCTGCGCTTGGATGAATGGCGTGTGAGAATACACCAAAACCGATAAGCGCATCATCATTCGCGTTTACAGCAATGGAAGAGTATGCATAAGTTGTAGCCGCGGTTGCGTCATTGACCATACCGTTTTGCAACGGGTTAGCCAGTGTATCGAGTTGCCACCACATAATGGAGCTGTGCGTAGTAGTTCCCGAGGCAGGTAGAAAAGCAGTGTGTGAGCACCACAATTTATGATTCCTGTAAATCACATTCGTAATACGGTCATCGCCTATGTTCAACAGGTTAGTTGTTCCAAGTTGTGGCGCGAAATCACCGCCACCTGACGGGCCGCCACGCCAGTGAGTAGTTGTTGCCGGGAAACCAACAGATGTCATTGTGGGCGACGCAACAGCGCCGGATATTTTCCACAACTTCAACTGGCCTGCGCCACCATTCCACGATTCTATAGCAAACAGATTCGGTTCAGTAACATCATAGGTAAGCGCCGGGGCAATAGAAAACGAGCTCGACTGATTGAATTTAGTATAGGGCGCTCCCGTACCGGCCAGGATGCTTGCGTAATCAAAAACATACACTACAGCACCATTCGCACCACCGGATGTATTCGGGAACATGTTGCCTGTAATCGCGATCCACTTCTGGTTGTATCCAACATTTGGAAAATCCATCCACGCAGCGCCGGTGACGTCTACGGGTATTGCATACATATGCCATGTACCCGTGGGGTCATTCGTTGCAGATACGGCTATCATTATGGTTGATTGCGTCATGGAAGTTGAGTTCACTGCATCCGTAACCATGATCCATCTCTTATTATAGGGATCATAGTGAACGCGCGGGTCGAATGAGCCGGTACCGGTGGGCAACACAGCACTCCAAAAACCGTCGAGCCCTACATTATGTACATTAGCGCCTGAGCGTGTCTGGATATGAATGTTTGTATTGATCGCGGTAACACAATATTGTGAATCAACAGCACCATGCGTATCGGGTGGGATGATATCACCGGGGCTTGTTGTAGATAAAAAGCTGTCGTTTGGTGCAGGTGATACAGGAAGATATGCTGTATGCGGAGTTTCCGCACCCCTTACACCTGTTCCCCTGTCTAATAAATGAACATCAGCCCCATGAGCTGCGCGATGTTTTGGTTTTTCGTTCTCATCCTCTTCTTCATTGAACGGCATTTTACGAATGATGGGCAGCGGATGCTCATCATAATATTTTGCAAGTTCAGTAAAATTCACATCCGCCTTTTTCGACTCCCGGCCGGAAGAGCTGCTTTGTGCAAACGAACTATCTGACAACGCTAATAATGCAAGGACGGCAATCAAGCCGAGTCTATATTTTCTCATAAGATTTTAGATGTTCGCAAAGGTATTGGAAAAGATCGGTTATAACAGTTTTATTTGTCATACCCGTGTAAGTAAAAACACCCATAAAAAGCAATGCCCATCCTATTTTGCGGGATGGGCATTGCCGGAGTAGTATTAAAATACTACACTATTTTCCTATTGTCAATTTCTTTGTAACAAATGCACCATCTATATATATGGTAGCATTATAGTTACCAACCGGGAGATGATCTGTTTCGACAGAAATCTTATCGTTATTCACCGTGCCAAACTCCCTGTAATAAACTGAACGGCCCAGCATATCTGATATCTTAACCGATACAGGCTTTGTAACCGCCTGGTCAAATGTTATATCGAATGAACCGTCATTAGGGTTAGGTACAATGTTTGCATCAAATGTAGGAACGCTTACCTGCTGAACACCAACAGAAGGATTTACACGCACTGTGTCTGAATAAGTAGCAGAACATCCACCATTATCAACTGTCAGCGTTACAGTATAAAGGCCCGCTGTGTTCCAATGTACTGTTTGCGGACCAGCAAAACCTGTACCCGGTGTAGCAACACCACCGCTGAAATCCCAGGTGTATGTTGTACCAAATGGTGCTATGCCAGTGAACGTGCACGTAACATTAGTATGCGTAAATGTAACATGGGTAGACTCTGAAAAAGTAGCTGTAGGCGAAGTAGTGGGGACGATACTGTTCAAAGTGAAAGAAGTACCATTACCACAGGAATTCACCGGCGTTACCGTGATCGTCGCAACCCCTGTACCAACCGTTACATTTATTGAGTTTGTAGTGCTGCTACCACTCCACCCTGTACCACTCACTGTCCATATATAGCTCGTAGCTCCTGAAACTGCAGGTGTGGTGAATGTAACCGTACTGCCGGAGCAATAAACAGTAGAAGTAGAAGTGATCGTTGTAGCTGCTCCGGGCCCGCTGTTTGGTGTTACTACCAGTGTATCATTTGGTCCGGTACCACACGAATTAGTCGCATTAACAATGATCGTACCGACACCTGAACCGACACCGGCCAGTATTGAAGAACCAACGCTTGAGCCAAGTATGGACCAACCTGTGCCTAGCACTGTCCATGAGTATGAAAGAGGGCTGCCTGTAGCGGTAAGCGAAAAGGTAGCGCTCGCCATACCTGCACATATGGTATCCACTGGGAAAATGACCTCACTGGGTATTGGTAACGGAGTAACTGTAAACGTATACGCAGTACCTGCACCGCAAGAATCTATCGCTGATACTGATACTACAGCGGTACCAGCTGATGCACCAGCCGTTAAGTAAATAGAATCTGTAGTTGTAGAAGTAGTAAATGTCCATCCTGTACCGGAAACGTTCCATGTATTACCTCCAGTTGCACCGGCAACGGGGTTAATGGAGTACCAAGCGGAACTGCCCTGACATTGTGTTGAAGATGTAATTGCCGGAGTTGGCGGGCCTACAGTGCCGCATACGCGAACATATGCCCACCAAGTATCCCAGATACTATTGGTAATTGCACCTGAATAATTCGGTACGCTTTCCTGTAAAGTCCAGAAATCAAGGTTATTCCTTGGGTCAGTACAAGTAGCGGAGTAATCGCCCCACCTGTCTTCGCCGCTTCCAAAATCCTGGTAGTATGTTTTTTGCCCGTGCCTGTAAGTATAAACAGGTGTGGTAGTTCCCGCGGCATCCGTATTTGCGTGAACCACGTAAGAGCAACTAGGATGAATACTTGAAGATGAATGCGCAAAGCCGATCAAGGCATCATTATTCTGGTTAGAAGAAATGGAAGGGAAGAAATAGAAATCAGTTGCACTGCCTGCATCTATCAACCCTACCTGGTTTGCTGTACCTGTGGAGTCGATCTGCCACCACATTGCTGCCGCCCTGTTCACGGTTCCGGTTGCCGGTAAAAACGCTGTATAGGCAAACCAGAATTTATTATTACGCTGAGAAAAATTATTGATCCTGTCATCATTTGCCTGCAACATGTCTGTTGTTCCCAATTGCGGAACGAAGTCAGCGCTTGTGGTATTAGGAGCAGACTTCCAGTGGGTAGATGTAGACGGTGTGGCTACAGTAGAAAGTGTTAACCCGCCGATGTTACCTGTGATCTTTGTAAGCCTTACCTGGCCACTGCCGCCGTTCCAGTTCTCTATGCAGAACAAGTTGTGCTCAGCGGCGTCGAAAGTTTGCGCAGGGCAAATAGTGAACTGGCTGACAGAACTTGATGGGTTAATAGTTCCATAAGATAAAGTACCGCCCGACATCATGGTAGCATAATCCAGAACGTAAAGAACATCATTCACAAATGCACCTGCAGATGTGAACATGTTACCGCTGATGGCGATCCACCTGTTGTTGAAACCTACACATGGGAAATCGAGCCAGTTTGAGCCACCAACTACGATACGATACATATGCCATGTACCTGTAGGGCTTGATGTTGCGGAAACAGCGATAAACAACTGAGAATAGGTTGTTTCTCCATAAACGTCGGCCATCATTATCCAACGTTTATAGTTTGGGTCGTAATGCACCCTTGGATCGTATGCACCGGTACCATGACCCCCGGAAGCGGTAGTCTCCATGCTGCTCCAGAAACCATCCAGGCTCACCGTGGAAACAACAGCATGGGTTGTGCGGTTCTGAATGGTTATAGACGTATTGATAGCAGTTACTGCATAAGTAGAGTCAACAGCACCATGTGTATCCGGGGGAATAGCAGTACCATTAGATGCTTTAGCCTGGAAAGTGTCGGCCGGAGGTGGTGTTACAGACAAATATGCTGTATGTGGTGTAGACCCATCTGCGGCGCCATTAGTACCACCAACTACGCCTGTATACATACGGATAGTAGCCGGGTCAGCCAGCGGACGAGCGGGCATTACTTCTCTTTCTTCACCCTCATCAAAAGGTAATTTCTTAGCCTTGGCCGGTGGATGTGATTTCTCATAATTTGCGATCTCGGTAAAATTCACATCGACTGCAGCACCAGCATTGGTAACTATATGTGAAGTAACTGACTGAGCACCTAGCCTGCCAGTAAACGCTACTAAAGCAACTAAAACAAACGATAGTCTATATCTTAACATGAAAAAAAATTTGCCAAATTTAACAATAATATGTCTTGTATCCAATTTAATTTAAGGTATGAGATACTCAAAATCCAATAATTGAGTAGTTCTACCTAGAAATTAAATAATTTACAATAGCAAAATTAGACTAATCGAATCGAACAAAGTTTAACAAACAGGTTTTTTAGTGGTGAAAAGCACGTTTTTCGGGGCGAGTATTTCTTATTGCATTTTCGCGATATGTATCATGGCGTAAATTGAGCCAGATCATATGTGCCTAATTGTTTT
>CAIJNJ010000378.1 GCA_903821975.1 uncultured Bacteroidota bacterium | reverse complement strand
CTCATGAATAAGTACATAATTAGAATGCTCCTGCTTTGTAGACTCTCTTACAAATGCCCTGCTCTGGAAGGCGCATTTTACATGAAATTTAAAAGACACCCTGCCATTATCCAGCCTGTCGCCACTGTCTGCTGTGAAGTATATGGCCGGGCTCACATAAGCCCTGGCTATAAGGTTTTGCTCGGCCAGTTTATCTGCGAATTGTTTGTCTTCCCTTCCCTGGAAATCGCCCCATACAAGGGTGCGGTAGTTAAGTATCTTTCCTTCGGGTGCTATCCAGCCAATGTCATTTTGGGCATAGGTAGATGCAGTTGCAAGTGTGCAAATTGCAAATAGTAAGAGGCGCATATAGGAATAATTTCTATTAAATGTAATGAGTTTTATTCAAATACAAAAACACACAGGAAAAGGGATCGTGCTTCTAAATTGAAAATTAAGCCAAGCTTCCAAATTATTAATGTAAGCATAACCTGGAAACTTTTGCCGTGAAACGAATTAGCTATTCTTTTGCATAAGCAATTTATTTACAGTCGTAAATGCTGAATAGTAATTAATATACAATATTTCTTTTGTGAGAAAAAAGTCGATAATTTTTGCAGCATTCCTGGCATTACTTTACATCACCCTGTCAAGTGATATTGATGGTCCTGCCCACCATGGGCATGGAGATATTACGGGTGCAACAACCGGGGTTGCAGGACATTGCCAGACAGGCAGCTGCCACGGCGGTAATAACCCACTCACTGTTGTTCAGCTCCAGGTCATTGACACTACTACAATGTTACCTACTACCACTTACCGGGCGTTTCATACATACCTCGTTTCGATAAAGGGTGATGCCACAGCAGTTTCTACTACATTGCCCGGTTTTGGATTCCAGGCTTCTGCAGTATTGGGCAACCATACGCTTGCCGGTAGTTATACGATCCCCACAGCACTCGCACGGAATATACATACTTATGCGTGCGGCGCCACAACTGTTGTTGAGCATACTGCTACGTTGTTACCAGACACAACAGGTGTTAACAAGTATTCCGTAGAATTTTACTGGACAGCCCCTGCGCCGTTCACTGACAGTGTAACATTCTTTGCATTGCTCAATGCCGTAAATGGCAATGGTGGCAAGAGCGGTGATTACCCTAATGCTGCGCCCAAGGTAACGATCTATGAGGACGCTCTTGATATGGTACAACAGGTAAACACCACAGCAAATCATTTTTCTGTGTATCCCAATCCCTCAACCGGGACTATTACCATCTCCTACAACCTGATCTTTGGAGATATGATAAGCATAAGCGTTTATGACATTACCGGCAGGATCGTTGCGAGAATGGCGGACGATGAATATCAGAATAGCGGTGTACATCAATATACTACCAGCATTGCTAATCCGGGCTTATACTTTGTAAGAATGCAGGCAGGCAATGAAGCCGGCACTGTGCAAGTGATCAGGAAATAAACAACAGGTACAAATTCAGAGCTCATTTAGTCTCCACAGATTTCATGCACTTGATATATTGCATCACGGCATTTGCGCTATCTGCACGAAATGTTTGTTCAAATCCACCAAGGCTGAACTTAACTATCTTCTTTGTTGTAAAATCTTTGAGATTGGCTTCGGTAAGCGGATAAAAAAGTGTGCGTATTCCTTCTGCCCTATCCTCTGTAAAATCATGGTTTACCTGCACTGTATCGTCGGAGATCTTTGATTTGTCTTCAAACTCCACAACAAGTGTTTTCTCTTCTTTTTCCACAACAGTGCCATCGGCAGATTTGGTATACAGGTTATCTACATCGCCCGTCACAGTTCTGAAAACAATGAAGAAATTGTCATAAGCCATATCGGGGTTAACATTAATGCTGCGGGTAACTCTTACCGCCGGTAACTTATCTTCGGCAAAGGGAGAAAAAAAATCAAATTGTGTTTTATCACCGGATACCTCTTTTTTTATTTGCTTGCAAAAGTCCTGTGCGCCGGCATTTTGGACAAAAGCGACTAACATGAGCAGGTATATTGTTTTCATAACCTTTGTTTAAAATGGTTCACATCTTTCCTTAAATATACAAAATAGTTTCAAATCAAATATGTTCGTGTATAAAGTAAATGATTATTTTGTACTGAAATCTGCATTATGAAACGAACAACCAGTGTCTTACTCTATGGCCTCTCCTTTTTGGGGTTAATGGCCGTGACATGGTGGGTATTTAATGCCGGCAAAACGCTTGAGGCGTTCCCGATCGAGGCGTTACCTGCCACGACACCATCCCAAAACCAGTTATCACAAACAGTGATGGCTGCTTTAAAGCACCCATTGGCTAATTTCATACTGCAACTGATACTCATCATCGTAGCGTCGCAGGTATGCGCGCGGCTGTTTAAGAAGATAGGCCAGCCAGCTGTTATGGGCGAGATAGTTGCGGGTATTTTGCTGGGGCCGTCACTTATGGGTTCAGTGCTTCCGGGGTTCAGTGCTTTTGTATTCCCGGTGGCATCGCTCGGCAACCTGCAGATGCTGAGCCAGGTGGGGCTGATACTGTTCATGTTTGTAATAGGCATGGAGCTGGATATGAATATGCTTAAGAAAAGAGCAGGCACAGCTATGTTCATCAGCTACTTCAGCATTATCATCCCTTTCGCGTTAGGTATTACGCTATCTTATTTTCTATACCGGCAATACGCACCTGCCAATATCTCTTTCTATGCATTCGCACTGTTCATGGGCATAGCCATGAGTATTACCGCATTTCCTGTGCTGGCACGCATCATCCGCGAGCGCAACCTGACTGACACAAAGGTTGGGGTAACCGCTATCACTGCCGCAGCTGTGGGCGATGTGGCGGCATGGTGTATGCTTGCGGTTATCATTGCACTGGTAAAAGCAGGCTCTATCAATGATTCATTGTATACATTAATACCAGCAGTAGTATATATAGCTGTGATGCTTTTACTGGTAAGGCCACTATTAAAAAGATTAGCAACAAACAGCAATAACAGTACAACAATGAAGCGTTCTGTAATGGCAGTAATATTTGTAGTGCTACTGCTCAGTGCTTATTGCTGTGAGGTAATTGGTATACACGCGCTGTTTGGAGCATTTTTAGCAGGTATTGTTATGCCTGATGAATGGAATTTCCGCAAGGCGCTGATCGATAAAATAGAAGATGTCGCATTAGTTTTATTGCTGCCCCTTTTCTTTGTATTCACAGGACTGAGAACTGAAATAGGGCTGCTCAACACATCGTCATTATGGATATGCAGTGGCTGGATAATACTTGCAGCGGTAGCCGGTAAGTTTGGCGGCAGCGCACTGGCTGCACGTATTGCGGGAGAGAGCACGAAAGACAGCCTCACCATTGGCGCGCTAATCAATACAAGGGGGCTTGTGGAACTGGTAGTGCTGAATATTGGTTATGACCTGCATATACTATCACCCCAGGTTTTCACAATGATGGTGTCTATGGCGCTTGTAACAACATTCATGACCAACCCGATCATCAATTTGATAAACCGCTGTTTTTGAT
>CAIJNJ010000377.1 GCA_903821975.1 uncultured Bacteroidota bacterium | reverse complement strand
GGTATAGGTCTTTGAAAGGCCGGGCCTGTATTCCAATTTATCTATGGGGAACCAGTTCATTCGCTGCATCATCTCTCTGAAAAATTCTTCCGCTTTTATAACCGGGCTCAGGGAAGTGAATAATAACTTGCCCCATTGGAAAACAGGAAGCGAGTGCAGATTATCCGCCTCAGACGGGAAATTTTCCACTTCTTTAAATTCGGGCATGGAGATGTATTTTCCGTTGAGCGAGAAAATACGACCGTGGTATTTGCAGCGCAGATGATCGAGCCGGCAAGGTGCGGACACCAATAAATTACCCCGGTGCGTGCAAACATTGCTTAAACAATGCAGGATGCCATCTTTATCTTTTGTAAGCAACAGAGGTTCATCCAAATAGCCTTCTAATAAAGTAAACGGATATGTAGCGTTATTGTCCTGTATAAGATCATCGCTGCCAATAAACTGCCAGGACGGAGCAAATATTTTTTCTTTCGATGCTTCAAAATTGCCGGTGCCGGTGTAGTAATCCGTATCTAATGTTTGTGCTTTGGCAATATTGGGGTCGATATGGAAGCCGGGCATATGTGCATGTTTTTTTAAAGATAATATTTTGCCCCATTTTTATCCTCCTTCGCTATAAAGTATTGAAAAATAGTTTCGGCGGACAAGGGAAAATAAGAATGGGGCACCCGGTTTTAGATCATCTTTGATAATCAATGCGTTAGGCACTTACGATGCCCCAAACAATGCCCCATTCATGCCCCATTGTGACCCCATTTATGCCCTTGCCTCGTCCCGAAATAGGTATACGTTGGTTAGACCTACCTACCGGCAGGCAGGTAATCCCGTTTTTTGTTTACTGCCATTGCCCTGCACGAATAGAGATGCTTCGTTCCTCAGCATGACAAATAGATAACACAAAAAGCTCATTACATCTTTTTGAAAGAAGTTAATTGACGCACATTTGGCATGTGTCACACTGAAGGAATACTTCCATACTTGCCCGCCTTCGCTATTGAAGGAATTGCTGTGGCGGGTAATAAAGGTCGGACAGGATTTTGGAATGATAAAATCGAAGTTTTATAACAATGCGTTTTTCGTATTATGACAGACTGCATAGTGTCTGTCATGTAAATTTCTTTTGGCCTGCAGTAAGGTTTTGAGTGGAATTTGGACTTTGCTTTCCGCCGCTTTATAAAGTGATAATAAGCGTGTGTGAAAATTCATGGATATTAAGGTAAAAGTGCATGTGGTTTAGACCTGGCCAACAGTAAGCCAATAAGCGCTAAGAGTAAACCTATGGAGCCCCAGACAAGATGCAACCATGATAGTGCTTGCAGCAACAGGACCTGAATAATTATCCACCCGAAAAGCACACATCCCTGTGCGATAATGAACCATGGATATTTTTTGTATCCGAGCAATACAATACCGAAAACAGTGATACTGAACAACCCATTTGCGACGAACAACACCAGACCAGGGATAAGATAATTATGGAAAGGGGAATGTTGCAGCAGGCCGGTGTTTATCTGCATCGTGTGGCCATCGGGTGCGGCCATTAGTTTGTATCCCCCAAAAAGTGCGCCAATACCATTAAGTAGCAAAAGGCAGGATGCGACTATTTTCAGAATTGTTGTTTTCATTTTAGCAAACCAATTACGATATTTAGCATAATTCAAAAGAAAGGTGATGGGTTGCTGTGATAAATGATGCCCGTCATATTTGAAAATGATATTAATTTGTGGTCTTTAGGGTAATAGTATAAATGTTATGGGAGCAGTTATAGAAAAAGCATCAATGGATTTTTTGAAAAAACTTTCAAAAAATAATAACCGGGAATGGTTCAATGCCAATAAGGACAAGTACACAGCGGCACATGAGAATATCGCGGCTTTTGCCGATGCCCTGATTAAGGAAATGAATAAGCATGATGAGATAGAAACGGCATCCGGCAGACAAAGCCTGATGCGGATATATAAGGATGTGCGCTTTTCGAAGGACAAGACGCCATATAATACCCACTGGAGCGGCTCGATGAAGCGGGCTACAAAGAAGAGGCGCGGTGGGTATTATTTTCACATAGAACCGGGAAATTCATTTTTGGCGGGTGGTTTCTGGGGGCCAGATGCGAGTGATCTGAAGCGAATACGGCAGGACATAGACCTGAATTACGAGGACTGGAGAAAAATGCTGGCTGGAAAAACATTGGTAAGTACTTATGGAGCGATGAGAGGAGCACAGGTAGGCTCTGCCCCAAGAGGGTACGCAAAAGATCATCCGGCTATAGATCTGCTACGGTACAAGCAGTTTATTTTCAGACATGAATTTACCGATGAAGAAGCGTGCAGTGCAGACTTTGCGGTAAAAATGAGCAAAGTGTATAAAAATATGCGACCTTTCCTCGATCATATGAGCGAGGTGCTGACAACAGATATGAACGGAGAGCCGCTGTTGTGAGCTTGGGTTTTGCAAAGATTGAAATCATCAGAAACCAAATTAAATGGCTAATAAATTTTCTATAGCGATACATGGCGGTGCAGGCACTATATTACGGAGCACGATGACACCTGAGTTGCAACTGCAGTATGAAACGGGTTTGCAGAATGCGCTGAACGCGGGATATAAAATACTGGAAGATGGCGGTAGCAGCCTGGATGCCGTAGAAGCAGCGGTAGTATCTCTGGAAGATTTTCCATTGTTCAATGCGGGTAAGGGTGCAGTATTCAATAATATAGGCGGACACGAAATGGATGTTTCTATCATGTATGGTAAGGGGCTGGAAGCAGGTGCTGCATGCGGTGTGAGCCACATTAAAAACCCGGTGAAGCTGGCGCGCGCCATCATGGAGCACAGTGGACATGTGTTACTGAGTGGTGCCGGGGCGGAGCTGTTTGCGAAACAGCAGGGCATTGTATTTGAAGACGACACCTATTTTTATACAGAGCAGCGCTACCAGCAATGGCAGGAAGCCCTGAAGGAGGATAGGGTGCAACTGGACCATTCGGAGAAGAAGTTTGGAACAGTAGGCGCTGTGGCGCTTGACCAATACGGCAATCTTGCAGCTGCTACAAGTACTGGTGGTATGACGAATAAGAAATTTGGACGGATAGGAGACAGCCCGGTTCCGGGCGCAGGTACTTATGCCAATAATAATACGTGCGCGGTTTCCTGCACAGGGCATGGTGAATTGTTTTTGCGCTGCGTAGTGGCGTATGATATTTCCTGTCTTATAGAATATAAAGGCCTATCGCTGAAAGAGGCGTGTGATATAGTGGTGTATGATAAACTTGTGAAAATAGGTGGAGAAGGCGGATTGATAGCTATAGATAGATACGGTAATATAGAAATGCCCTTTAACAGTGACGGCATGTACAGGGCGTGCAGGGATAGTGGAGGCAGAAGTGAGGTGAAGATTTACCCCTGACCCCTAAAGGGGAACCATGCATTAAACTCGTTCAAAAAATTCAGGAACAAAATAGCCATTGGGCTATTTTGTTTTTCTTACAGATGAAAGTCCTTGAGGCACGAGGATTAGCCTTCGTCGTTAATGATGATCTCCGCACCAAAGAACTTTCGAGTTTCGAGGTTGTATTCATCGCCTTTGGACATGATGTGGACGATGATGTTCTCAACGGATATGGGCTTGCCGAAGTCGATATCGGCAATGTTATTGTATTCAATGTTTCTGCCGTCAATAATGACTACGCTGCCTGAGCCTATGGCTTTTAATACATGTCCTTCAGACACGATGACGCCCGTGTCTTCACCAAGACCGATGCCAATAGCCCCTGGCTGTGCGGCCACTGCCTGCGCCAGCCTGTTGAACCTGCCGCGCTTATCGAAATGGGTATCGATGATCACATTTTGTAATAGGCCAAGCCCTGTTGTTATTTTTACTTCTCCCTTGAGGTTGGCAATTGCAGCATTGCCTTCGTAGATCATGGTATTGCTCATAGCCATGGCCCCGGCACTGGT
>CAIJNJ010000376.1 GCA_903821975.1 uncultured Bacteroidota bacterium | reverse complement strand
CTTGGTGCTTCACCTAAGCCTCAGCTTGGCGCAGGTCACTTAAGAAGCCTAATGTTGGACTATGAACGGAAGTTCTCGACACCTTCAGGAGTCTCTTCTACCTGGGTTATTTACCGCTTTGAAGCAGTGATAGATTAAGCCCAGTCCCAAGTGCTTTTTTTAAGTAGTCCTATTTCACTAAAAACAGGCTCGTAGGCTTGGTCATAATTAAATTATTATAACCTGTTATGTTGTCTCTTCTACTGACATTAGCCCTTTTTTTATTTTGGACAGGACTAGGACGCGCCATTTTGGCAGTTTTCGCACCTAGATTAGGTATTTTAAGATCCTGGCTTTTATCACCCGCTTTAGGTTTTGCTACGCTTGGCCTTGGAATAATGGTACTTAATCAATCAGGTCTTCCCGTGAAGTCTTTTGCCTGGGCGCTTACATTAACACTTGGTGTATTAGCGAGCCTTGGTTTTTTGCTTAAAAAGCCCGTTATCCCTTTTAAGGCTCTCATGCCTTTTGTAGGTACTGCTTTATTCTCACTTCTTTGGACTGCTTGGCCTGCCTTAAAGTTTAATTTTGAATGGATGAGTATAGTTAACGATGATTTTACTAATTATTGTTTAGCAGCTGAGAGATTTAAAGATTTTGGATTTTACCGTCTCCCCACAACAGCTGAACTTCTAGGTAAGGACTATTCTCACTATTACTGGTTTATGCATGTGATTGGTCTTATGCGCTTTGGTGCTGAGCACATGCTTGCTTGGATGTCTAGTCTAACGCACTTGCCTGCACTCGAAATTTTCATGCCAACGATTATGGCATTTGCACTCACACAACTTTTTTCGATTGCTGCCTTAGTGTTTCATTCAGGTAAACGCCGTAAGATTGCATTATGGACTATGGTAGTTTTGGCCATGAGTCCCATGTTTATGTTTGGTAGTATTTATCAATTAATTGCTCAAGTTTCTGGGTTATCGCTTCTTTTCTGTTTAGTTGCACTACTGACAGCCCAATATAGAACGCGCAGTCGATTAACCCTATTAGGCTACACTGTGCCCACTGCAATCGCTGGTGCTGGACTTTGTATATTCTATCCTGAAGTTTCTCCATTTGCTGTGATGACTGTGGGCTTTTACTATTTATACCGGTTACTCAAAGACCGTGTCATTCCTGGTGCCCAAGTTGTTTTATTAGAGTACAGTATCATTGGCGTACTGTTTATCCTACGGCATAATTTTATTTCATATTTTTACACGCTCCTTCATCAATTCGGAGCCACAACAGATCGCAAAACAGATTTGGCCTTATCTTTATTTCCGTTTTTCTTAATTCCCTCAGGGCTGTCCAGTATTTTTGGTCTTCAAGCTATGAATCAGGATGTATCTGATCCATGGGGGTCATTTATTATCGTCATAGGCTTCATCCTGTTAGTCGTATGTATTTTTTACGCATCAAAAGCAGTATTCCGCGGTACTCCGTTTGCCATTCTATTTATCATTGAGCTTTTGATGGCACTGCAAATGTACCATTCGGGAAATGATTTCGGTTTGTATAAAATGGTGATGTTTATGCTACCACTTATCGTGGCCTCAGGGGTAAGTTTTATTTTTGAGAGTAATTGGCGTACGCGCATTTCTTTAATAGCTTTTATATATTTTTTACTCACATGTTCTACAGCCCTCGTGTATACTCAGGGCTCCTGTGGTTCTAATGTCGGTATGGTTTCTGAAGTAAGCCACGCATCAGAATTGTTTAATGCACGACCCAAAGCATCCAGCGAAGGCAGCCACTGGACTAGTACAATCGATAATGTGTCTGCAGCTAAAGTAGCTGCTAATTTATACCGAGATGTAGATATGAGTTTTATATGCCGGGATTACTTTGTACCTATTTTTGCAACTCAACCCGATTGGCCTTATCTTAAGTATTATCCCTATTACGAGCAGTTTGCAGTGGCACTCGCGATTGCAAAAGATCGCCAAATAGACTCTTTCGTTAAAAAAGCTATTTTTGATACGTCTTTCACTGAAATAAAGGAGTCTTCGGCGCCTAGCGCTTATTTAAGCCAATCATCAGCATTGAGTCTTTTTAATAAGTTACACACCGCTAAACAAGACCCTGCCTTGTTTGTTTTAGAAGCAGCATCTTCTGTGTCTAATCGTATTACCTTTATTCATTCAGATAGGGGTAATCAGTACTATTTAGGAGACCGTCATAAGATATCTTATTTTCAACAAGAGGTGGACTTTTATGGAAACCACACGGGATTTAACGGTATTGGGCAATTCATGCTACTTCGTATAGAACAGCCAACCAAGCATGTTTATTTAAGAGTGTCTGCGACTAAGACACTGATGGGAAATGGAAATAACACCTGGAGTACAGAAGCAAAAATTCTTGGTAATAATACCGTAAAATTAGGAGCAGTAGGGTCAGGGGCAATTAACTTAATTGCAGGTCCTATAACACCTTTTGTTTTAGATGGCGCTTCTTACATCGCATTAGATTTTAACCAAACTGCCATTACCATGCCTACCAATAGGCATGGTATTAAAGCATTCTATAACGCATCGATTAATTTAGATTACCGAAGACTCGTCGCATACGGCCGTGATATCTCTGCGTTATCTCCTGAAGAAGTAAAAGCGATAGAGCGGCCTAGAGGCCTGGGTAATTTTCCAGCCGACATTGTTACAGCAAAGGGTTTAGAGTATTCAGGTATTTATGAGGATGGGTGG
>CAIJNJ010000375.1 GCA_903821975.1 uncultured Bacteroidota bacterium | reverse complement strand
GCTAACCGCCACTATGCACACGTTGACTGTCCAGGTCACGCTGACTATGTAAAGAACATGATCACAGGTGCTGCGCAGATGGACGGCGCTATCCTGGTGGTTGCAGCAACTGATGGCCCTATGCCACAGACTAAAGAGCACATCCTTCTGGCTCGCCAGGTAGGTGTACCACGTATTGTTGTATTCATGAACAAGGTAGACCTTGTTGATGATGTGGAAATACTGGAGCTCGTTGAAATGGAAATTCGTGAGTTGTTGAGCAAATACGAATATGATGGTGATAACACACCGATCATACAGGGTTCTGCTACAGGTGCATTAGCCGGCGATCCGAAATGGGTTAAAGCAGTTGAAGATCTGATGGACGCAGTTGACTCATATATCCCATTGCCTCCACGTCCGATCGATCAGCCATTCCTTATGTCTGTGGAAGACGTGTTCACGATCACAGGTCGTGGTACCGTTGCAACCGGCCGTATCGAGCGTGGTATCATTAAGGTAGGTGAAAACGTTGAGATCGTTGGTTTCAACGAAGCTCCTCAGAGCTCTACTTGTACCGGTGTTGAGATGTTCAAAAAACTTCTTGATCAGGGCCAGGCAGGTGACAACGCAGGTATCCTCCTCCGCGGTATTGAAAAGAAAGATATCCGTCGTGGTATGGTTATATGCGCACCAAAGAGCATCACTCCGCACACAGACTTCAAAGGTGAAGTTTATGTATTGAGCAAAGAAGAAGGTGGCCGTCATACTCCATTCTTCAACAAATACCGTCCACAGTTCTACTTCCGTACTACAGACGTAACCGGAGAGTGTGAATTGCCAAGCGGTGTTGAAATGGTAATGCCAGGTGATAACGTGAACCTTACCGTAAAGCTTATCGCACCGATCGCGATGGAAAAAGGTTTGAAGTTCGCTATCCGTGAAGGTGGCCGTACAGTAGGCGCCGGACAGGTTACCGAAATACTGAAATAAGTAATCAAAGTAAATAGCAAAAGCCGTTCCGATATCCGGGACGGCTTTTGTATTTTACACCCTTGCACTAAATTTTAAGTAATAAATGGCTAACTTTGATTGTGTATATTTGTTACATATTTATCAATTTTTGAATAGATTAAATACTAAATTCCGGTATTAAATATGAGTATTAAAGGGAAGACAGTAATAATACGGGCGGTTGAAAGGGATGACCTGCCGCAGTTACATAAATGGATCAATGATAATGAGATCAACGCCATGCTTGGCGGATGGCATTTCCCATCCAGTATGAATGACCAGGCTAGGTGGTATGAAACGCTGAGCCTGAATTCTTTAAATCAAAGATTTTCGATAGAGGTGCCGGGCCATGGGTTGGTGGGCGCTACCAGTATATCTGATATCAACTGGAAAGACCGGAATGCATTCACCGGTATGCACCTCGATAAATCGGCAAGAGGCAGGGGGTATGCAGTAGATGCACTAATGGCAATAATGAGATATGCTTTTGAAGAAATGGGACTGAACCGGATAGACACAACCATAATAGAGTATAACACACCTTCGATAGAAGTGTATACCCGTAAGTGTGGGTGGGAAATAGAAGGGACACAAAAGAAATGGTATTTCAGGCAAAACCGTTATTGGGATAGGATCTTATTAGGGATCACGCGGGAGAAATACATTGAATTGATCAACAAAAATAATTACTGGCGTGGATAGTAAGTTATTAGTCAGCGTTTGCACGATCACTTATAACCAGGAGAAATTCATTGCGAAGGCCATAGAAGGCGTTGTGAGCCAGAAATGCGATTTTAAATTTGAGATGGTAATAGGGGAAGATGGCTCTACAGATAAAACCCGGGAGATAATACAATCTTACGCTGATAAATACCCCGACATCATAGTGCCTCTTTTTGCCGCAAAAAATGAAGGCGCAAAGGCCAACGCAGCAAAGAGCCTCATGGCTTGTAAAGGTAAATATATAGCTTTCCTGGAGGGGGATGATTACTGGACAGATCCCTATAAACTGCAAAAGCAGTTTGACTTTATGGAAACGAACCCGGAATACAGCATGTGCTTTACCCGTGTGAATGTGGTGGACGAAAATGATAATGAGGCGCACGATCCGTACCCTGTACTTACCAGGGAAGACTTTACGATAGAGGATATAATAAAGGCTGAGCGGGTCTTTATACCTACGCCCACACTGTTTTTCCGGAATGCTGTGATACCAAAGCCGTTACCTAAGTTTTATGTGGAAGCAAGAAGCGGGGATATAGCTATGCACCTGCTGCTATGCGACGTAGGCAAAGCCAGGTGTCTGCCTGGGAAAACGGGTATCTACAGGGAACATCCCGGGGGTATCACTAAGACGGAAAAAGCCAAAGCAGAAGGTGTAAAGCAGTTATTTCAGCTGTTCATCAACTTCAATGAATATTCAGGGTATAAGTACGACAAGCTTATCAGGCAGCGGTTATCGCAGATGTCAAAAATTAAACTTATTTTTGGTTCTAAGGACCTGAAGGGAGTCAAAAAGATCAAGTACGTATCGCAACATGTTTCTGATTACTTTAAGTACTCAGGAATAAATATAAAGGAAATCGCATATTACTCAGTCGTGTTGTTTTTTCCATCGCTTTTGAGGTTAAAAAAATAAAATCAGAATGAAAGAATTAATCAGGAAGCTTTTGTCACCGATATTCCGGTCTTATGATATTCGGATAGAGCGTAATAAACAGGAAATAGACGCCTTATACAAACTGCTATATAACCAGATACATGATTATGATAATGCGCTGCCATTGGCGAACGCGCAGACAATAGGCGCATTCAGCTTTCAATGGACAAAGCTACGTGAAGGTGAGGCCATGCTGAGTGATAAGCGATTCAAGGATAACGTAGAAAGCATTATTGCAGATAAGGAAATACTTATCGATAAAGCATGGTTTAAAGGAAAGGACGTGATAGACTGCGGCTGTGGTGGAGGAAGATGGTCTTACGGACTGGCAAAACTGGGCGCTAATATTACCGCTACCGACATCAACCAATCGGCGATTGATGCTACAAGAGAAGAACTAAAGGGCATCAATGTGCGGCAGGAATATATACTAACGCCACTTGAAGAGCTTTCCAAACATCTGAATGGAAGAAAGTATGACCTGGCGTGGTCGTGGGGTGTGCTGCCATTTTGCGGCAGCTTTAATAAAGCATTTAAGGAAGTGATGGACAGTGTAAAAGATGGCGGGTTTATTTACGTAAACCTGTATAGCAGGGAGAGCCTGAGCTATGATGAAGATATAGCACTGTTCAAAAACAGGGTACGATATAATACATTACCTAGCTGGGAAGAAAAAGAAAAATTCCTGATAGAAAAAGCGGGTGGTGATAAAACAAGAGTGCACCAGAACCATGATATGTACTCCCCGCTGCTTAACAGAAGGTTTGAATACAGCTTCATTAAAAAGACACTTGAGGATAACGGCTTTACGGATGTGATGAGGACCATTAACAGCACTGAACTATACGTAAGGGCTGTGAAGAAAGGTATTGCTCCGGGCGATGAGGCAATGATTGGTCATACGCCGCAAAAGGAACATTGGTTCCTGAGCTTCCGTAAATAATAGCTGATAACTGCTGTATATGAGAATATGGGCCTTCCCTTACATTTATCCATATGATTTCCCGGGAATGAAGTCCAGCGGCATTTTTGCGCACCGGCAATATAAGGGTCTTATAAAAAACGGTGCGGAGCTTAAGGCACTCATCCCAATGCCATGGAATCCGCCGTTCCCTTTTTACCTCCTGCATGAGGAATGGAAACAGTTTGCCAAATACAACTTCCCGAAAAAGAGAGTGTATGAAGGTGTGGAAATGTATCATCCGCGCGTAGCGAATATGCGACCCAACCGGTTTGTAAAGAAAAGCTATGAAGAAAGGTTTATTGATGCAGTGGTGAATTTCTTCAAGGACAATAAGATAACCCTAGACCCGGCAAATGACATTATCTACTCGCAATGGACACCTAATTCATATTATGTGCAAAAGGCAGCCCACAGGCTGGGCCTTAAGTCTGCAATACTATGTATAGGGGATGATGTGATACTCTTTCCCAATGAAAAACCTGAATCGCTGCAGCGGTTCATGGAAACATGGACAGGAGCAGACCTGCGATTTGTGGTGGCAGACTATGTGGGCAGGCTGGCGAATAAAACAGCTGGTGCAGATATGCCTTATGATGTGATCATGATGGGGGCAGAGTACGAGCAGTTCAAGCCAGGTACGGTAGAGGAGATACTGCAAACCAAGAAGGCATATAACATACCCCCCGATAAGCCGATCATCCTGACGATCGGCACGGCTAGCAAGCGAAAAGGATGGATAGAACTGTTTGATGCGCTTGAAGTATTGAAGCAGCAAAATGTAGATTTTTTTGCAGTCGGGATACATACAGGCGCACACGAAATAGATTTTGCTTCAGAGATAGAGAAGAGGGGATTAAGCTCCTGTTTCCTGGGGATGAACGGGGTACCTCCGGAAACTTTAAATAAGATATATAACACCGCAGATATTTTTTGCCTGCCTACGCATTCAGAAGGTATGGCGAATGTGGTAATAGAGGCTATGTCATCCGGACTGGCGGTGCTGACGACTGATGTGGGTGGGCATAACGAGATAGTGAATAATGGTGTGAATGGTATACTTGTGCCAGCCCATAATGCGGAGGTATTGGCAGAAAAGCTGCTGGCTTTGCTGAAGGACAAGGAAAGAAGAGAGACTTTGGGTGCTGCTGCGCGAACTTTCATTGTAAACGAATGGGGGACATTTGCGGACACCTCTAAATTACTTTATTCTAAAATGTCCGCTTTATTAAGCGGCAAGTAATGAATAGGTCATTAAACAGCGCTATTTTTGTAACTATTATTTGAACAGATGATCTCATTCAATGAATTAAAAAGGAACCTGAAAAAAGACTTCTCGGGCTTTAAGAAAATAAAGGTCGCGCTTCTTTCAGATAATGCTTCTCAGCTGCTTAACAATGCTATAAAAGCATATGGTTATGAAGCGCAACTGCATTTTGAAATTTACGAGGCTGATTATAACCAGATAGACCTGCAGATATTTGATCCTTCGTCTGAACTATACACCTTTAAGCCTGATTTTATTTTTATTAACCGGTCTACGGAAAAGTTACTGAAAGAGTTTTATAAAAAGAACAAGCACGAGCAAGGCATTTTCGCAGATCATATTTTACAGGTTACGCAGAAATACTATGATGTGCTGGCAAGCAGGTTGAAGGCGAAAGTTATCATAAACACTTACCCGGAGATCAATGATAGTGTATTCGGGAACTTTGCTGCCAAGACACAATCATCATTCGTATACCAGCAAAGGAAAACAAACATCTTGCTGATGGACCTGAGCCAAAAGGCAAAGGACCTGTTTGTATGCGACCTTGCAAGCCTGCAATCGGAGCTTGGTTACCGCTTTGTATTTGACTCGAAGATGTATGTGAATGCGGATATGGTTTATAGTCTTGAGTTCCTGCCATATATAGCCAGCAACATCACAAGCATTATCCAGAGCATTACGGGCACCTTTAAGAAATGCCTGATATTGGACCTGGACAATACCACATGGGGCGGCATAATTGGGGACGATGGCATGGAAGGCATACAGGTAGGGTACCTGGGATTAGGAAAGGTATTTACTGAACTGCAGCTCTGGGCAAAACAACTAAAACAAAGGGGCATCATCATAGCAGTATGCAGCAAGAATACGGAGGAGATAGCTAAGGAGCCTTTCCTTAGTCACCCGGATATGGTGCTGCGGATGGATGATATAGCGGTATTTGTAGCTAACTGGGAAACCAAGGTAGATAACATTAGGTACATACAGTCTATACTGAATATAGGTTTTGACTCGATGGTATTTGTGGATGACAACCCGTTTGAGCGGGAGATGGTTAAAGCGGGCATACCGGATATTACAGTACCGGAGTTGCCGGAAGATCCGGCGGAATACTTGCTGTACCTGCGCAGCCTGAACTTGTTTGAAACAGCCTCATTCACAGAGGAAGATGAACAGCGTACAAAGCAATACCAGGAAGAAGCGCAAAGAAATATATTATTGCAGAGTTTTGACAGTGAAGACGATTTCCTGAAGAACCTGGGTATGCTGTCGGACGTAAAAGCCTTTGATACTTTTACAACGCCGCGTGTAGCGCAGCTCACACAGCGCTCTAACCAGTTTAACTTAAGAACAATACGATATACCGAAGAGGATATAAAACGGCTGAGCACTGACAAGGACTATTATACACTGTCGCTGTCACTGGCAGACCGCTTTGGCGATCATGGGCTTATAGGCATTATTATACTGAAGAAAGAAAATGATACCACTTTGTTCATAGACTCATGGATCATGAGCTGTAGGGTGCTGAAGAGGGGTATGGAAAATTTTACGCTTAACATGATAGTGGCACTTGCTGCGGAAAACGGATTTAAGAAAGTAGTTGGAGAATATATACCTACCAAAAAGAACGGGATAGTGAAAGACCATTATGCTGATCTTGGCTTTACAGCAGAAGGCGATAAGTGGGTGGTGGAAGCGGATGGGTATAAGAAGAGGGAGACTTTTATTGAAAAGTCAAAAAGTTAAAAGCCAGAAGTGCAATTTAGTGCTGAGACGGTATTTGCAAAGAGTAATGATAATAAAAGGGTACTATGCAGGATTTTGCTTCGAAATATTACAGGAAGGCATTTTTCATTAGGGAGTTCGAAAATTTTCTGATCGAGCTCTTTAAGAAAGGCGAGCTTAATGGTACCGTGCATACCTGCGTGGGGCAGGAACTGACGCCTGTAGTGCTTGCTGCTTTCCTGAAAGCAGGAGACAGGATATTCAGCAACCATAGAGGTCATGGACATTTTTTAGCTTTTGATGGGAATACAAAAGATCTGCTGGCAGAAATGCTGGGACTGGAAACGGGCGTGTCCAAAGGGATAGGTGGCAGTCAGCACCTGATGAATGATGGCTTTATAAGCAATGGCATACAGGGTGGCATGACGCCGATAGCAGCAGGGTATGCTTATGCCAATAAGATGAAGGGTAACGATAATGTTTCGGTAGTGTTCATAGGCGATGGTACACTTGGCTCAGGAGTGCTGTATGAATCAATGAACATTGCATCGCACTTTGCCAGCCCTATGGTATACGTGCTGGAAAACAACCATTACGCCCAGTCTACCCACAGCAAGCAGACATTGCATGGTGACATACAAAAGCGTATAGAAGGCTTCGGACTTAATTATACGAAGAGCAATATTTGGGACGTAGCAGATCTTGAGCATGCATTTGATAAAGCCGTAACAGTGGCGAGGGGCGGTAAGCCGGTGTTCGTGGAGGTGGATTGTTATCGCCTTAACTCTCACTCGAAAGGGGATGATAACCGGGTAACAGATGAAATAACTGCCCACGCTGAAAAAGACCTGCTCAATAAATTCGCAAAGGAAAATCCTGAAGCTGCCAGGCTGCTTATAGATGATGCAAAACAGGAGTTGGCCCTGCTGTATAACGAGTGTAAGAAGGACCCCCCGCTCACTGCAATGAAAAAGCACGCGTACATACACCGTAGTGAATATGTAGCAAGTGCTTACCAGCCAACTGAAGAGCAGGCTGCCAGCCGTATCAATAAGCTGATATACCAGGGGCTGCGTGATATACTGGAACATGAAAAATATTCCCTGCTTATCGGAGAGGATATACAGGATACCACGCAACATACTGATAAGAATTACGGTGGTGCTTTTAAAGTGACGCAGGATTTGAGTACACTATTCCCGGATAAGGTGTTTAACACGCCGATAAGTGAAGCAGGCATCATAGGGTTTGGGATAGGCGCTGCGCTGAATGGCTGCCATGCCATAGTGGAGATAATGTTCGGTGACTTCCTGACGCTGGGTTTTGACCAATTGCTGCAGCAGGCCTCGAAGATACCGGAGATGTATGGGCGGGAAGTAGGATTGCCATTTATACTGCGCACACCGATGGGGGGACGCAGGGGATACGGACCTACACATTCACAGAACATAGAAAAACATTTCCTGTTTCTGCCGAACATAGAGGTAATAGCGCTGAACAGCCTGGTGGATCCACGTGATGTGTACAACACCATCAGTAAGCATAATAAAACGACCACATTAGTAATAGAAGATAAAATAGGATACACCAAATTCCTGGACTCTTATAAGCTGAAGGGATATAAAAGGGAGATAACAAACGAGCTGTACCCCACGCTGATCATAGCGCCTGTGAATATAAAGGCAAACTGTACGCTGTTTTGCTACGGCGGGATGCTGGATGAGACATTAGAGATACTGGGGCAATTGCTGAATGAAGATGTATTCCCGAGAATAATATGCCCTACGCGGATATGCCCGCTGAATATAGCGCCGCTTATCAACTCACTAAAAACTGCGCAAGATCTGATTTTTGTAGAAGAGGGCTCAAAATATGGAGCGCTGAGTGCGGATATAATCGCATACCTTAAGGAGCATAGCATAGATTTTACGTTGAAGAAACGGATATCGAATGAGAGTATAATACCTTGCGCCAAGACGGCTGAGAAAAATGTGGTGCCGAACGCAGAACTGATCCTAAAGAATATTGCCGGCGAATGATTTTTTTATCCATTATTAAATTAATGTGATATAATTAGTGTTAAAGCCCAACTTTTTGATAATTTTACCCGTCTTTAATATATATAAATCCTATTACTCCCGGCCCAGTCAATATTTATGAATAAATACTTACTGTTAATCATTTTAGTTGTTTCCGGCTATATGGCCAGGTCTCAGTGTCTCACCAACTCATTAGTTATTAATACCGGTTATAATCCTATTACCGGAACTGCTATTGCAGGTGGTGCAAATGGGGCTACGCCGGTTGTTGATCCTCATTGGATACTTTCCGCAGTTTCACCCGGTGTTGCTACCGCAATTGGCGCAACGCCGATTCCCGGGCTTATAGAGGTAGTTCCTGGCAATAATGCGGATGTCATACAGGCTATTACAGGTTCGTGGGCTGCCAACCCTGCCGGTCAGCCGGGAGGATGGATAAGCTGTCTCAACTCAAATACCTACAATGATTGCATTTGCGGAACACCTTATAATATGACGCTTGGCCGCCCGTTCAGGATGTGTGCTGATGACAGTATTACTTTTAGATTTTACATCGCGAATGATAATTACATTTCCGCATCTGATATTGACGGTACTCCGCTCACCTTTTCACAACCCGCAGTAGCATTAACTTCTTATTTTTCCACCTTTACTTTTTTTACGCAAACAGTATTCCTGACTGCCGGTACCCATACCGTGCATTTTGTAGTGAATAATTTTAATATTACCACAGGTACTTCACCTTCTAATCCTACAGGCCTGGATATATACGGAACGGTATCATGATCATCAGGGTTAAATTCGTTAGTCTACGAAGGGTCTTCGTCTTGTAATACATTTGTTTGTGGCGGCGCATGTAACGAACTTACAATGCCAGATTCACTGCATCTTTGCGAAGGCGCTACTGCCGTACTTGACGCTACCCTCACCGGCGGCGATACCGTGCTGAGCATGACATGGTCGCCGGCAACCGGCTTATCGAGTACCACAATACTAAACCCCACACTTACTGCTACTACCTCGGGCTGGTATGATCTTACCGTACAGTCACTGATCCCGTACAATCTTGTGGCTAACGGTGATTTCAGCGCCGGCAATTCGGGCTTTTCAAGTAGTTATATATGGTCTCCTCCTCCAAGCACTATACTTAACGAAGGATATTATTCGGTTTATAATAACCCGAATGGCGTACATACGGGTTTTCTTTCCATGACCTCTTACCCTGTTCCGGGCGGCAATATGCTCATTATTAACGGTGGGTCTACCGCCGGTTCCGTATGGTGCGAAAGCATCCCGGTAACGCCTAATACCACCTACGATTTTTCGGCTTGGTTTGCCGATTGCTCATCCGTTACTACCGGGGCTTTTGTTCCTGTTCTTCAATTCATGGTAAATGGCGTTTTACTGGGCGTACCGACCCCAATTTCGGCGCCTCCGGGCACATGGGTCAATTTCTTCTCTACGTGGTATAGCGGCACTAATACTACGGCTACAATATGTATTTATGATGAAACAACCGCTGCATCCGGAAATGATTTTGTAATTGACGACATTTCATTTGAGCAGATCTGTACGGTCAAGGACAGCACCTATGTGAAGATCATTGTCCCGGATACCACAACCAGTCATTCAGATACCAGTTTATGTGCATTGGCCGGAGCCATAACACTGCATGCACCCACGGGGTATGCCAGCTATAACTGGAATACAGGTGCAACAGGAACATCATTAGTGGTGCCGGTGGGTGGTACCTATTGGGTGCAGATGGGCGGTACATGTGCTTTGCAGGTCGATACTTTTCATGTTAATGCAGTAGCGCCGGACACATTATTCATGAGATCGGATTCTGCTTTTTGCATACACACATCTATAACACTGAATGCACCAACCGGCGCCGGCTATTCCTCCCTGTTGTGGAGTACAGGAAGTGTATCACCATCAATAACTGTAACCGATACCGGGGTATTCTGGGTAGACCAGGCAACGGCTTGCGGCGGAGTGGTGGATACCTTTGATGTAACGTATAAGCCGCAGATCACAGTAACCGCATATTCGACAATAAAAGGCTGTGATTTCCTGATCAATTTCTTTTCAACACCTACAGGGGCTCAATATAATTATTACTGGACAGGCCCTGCCGGCTTCAATAGCAATACGCAGGACCCTGTCATTGCAGGCGGTACTCCCGCCGACCAGGGCGTATATTCCGTAACTTTAGTTGATAACGCTACCGGGTGCAGCGGCAGCGCAGCTACAAGTGTTATCATTCCATCACCACCGCTATTGGAATTGACGAATATCACACCGACCCAAACCATAAATTATGGCGGCAGTGTGCAACTTAATGTAGACGGCGCCATGTATTATTGGTGGATACCCGATAACGGAACGTTGAATAATCCCAATATCAATAACCCCGTTGCCAGCCCCACGCAAAATACTACCTACACTGTATATGGTAAGGACAGCACGGGGTGTATTGATAGTGTAAATATCCAGGTAGATGTGCTCACCGATAGTATCGTTATACCATCTGCGTTTACACCAAACAACGACGGGCTCAATGATATTTTCCGCCCTATAGGCATGAAACACCAAAGCATGGTTGAGTTCAGTGTATACAACCGCTGGGGCCAGAAGATATTCACCACAAACAATAAAAACATCGGTTGGGATGGCACCTTCAATGGTATGCCGGCAGATATGGATGTATATAACTACGTCCTTATAGTTTCACTTGACAACGGCACTTTGCGGTCGTTTAAGGGCAACGTGACATTGATACGATGATGGTTGAATCCGCTCTGTGCACTTTTTCTTTTTGCCTGCATATTTTCGGCATAGCATTTGTGGCAGATAATCGCAAGTAATACAGCGCCAGGGTTCTATAAAGGCATCCCTTCTTCGCACCCCACGCTCACCCCATATGGGGTGTAAATGGGGCTTATGAAAATAAAAATATATCGCTGAGATCCTTTCCCACAGGAATGAGTGTATAAATATATAATATGTAGTTATCCACAAAAAAATATTTTCTTGGGTGGGGTGCATTTCTAAAGTCCCTTTATCATTTGGACAGCTAAATTGGGATATTGCTAATTGCCTGGGCTGAAGGTCAATGTAATTAAGTTAAGGAAGTCCGAAGGACTTGAATGTTAGTAGCCCCCGGTGAAACCGGGGGAAACAAACGTAAAGCACCAACCCCGAAGTGGGTTGAATGTAAGGTGGATATACGGCAATCGCTTAACTAAATGACATTGGGCTGAAGGTCGGGATATGTGAAGGGTTTTTCATCTTGCCCAGGTTCGTCAAATAAAATCGATCAGTTGACAATTACTAATTTCTTTCCAGGCGGTCTATGGCGTTTGTGAAGGAGCAGTAAATCTTTAAATATTGGTATATTCGCAGCAATCGGCATGCAATTTTTTTGCCGTTTCCCGGTAGCCCGGAAAATATATTTCAGCAGTCCTTTTATGAAAAAATATAAAATTGAGCAGATAAATGTAAGCGATACTGATTATAAGCTTACAGGTCTTTATAAGGCATCCGGCGATGTGGTAAAGACCGGAGATATCATCTTCACTTATGAGTCATCGAAAGCTGATTTTGATGCCTATGCAGAAGAAGGTGGCCATATCTACTACCATCCGGGTGCGGGTATGGGTAATGTGCTGAAGGTAGGCGAGGTAGTGGCAGTGGTAAGTAATACTGCACTTGACAGCAAAGGTGTGGCAGAACTATTTACCGGAAACGGCAAAGCAAATGAAATTACCGAGGAAAAGATAATTACCAAAAAAGCAAAAGCGCTCATCGCTGCAAATAACATAGATGTGAACGCCATTACGGGGCATTCCATTATCAGTGAAGAAGTAGTAGAAGAATATCTTAAGAGTACAAACAAAGCAGCTAACTACCAGAACATTGAATTTTACTACACCAATGCATACCGTGGACATTTTAAGCAGGGACTAAAGCGCCTTGCAATAATAGGGGCCGGTAAGGCGGCACTGCAGATATATGACGCCATACTTGCAGGCAACACACACATGCCTGTATTTTGCTACGATAATAATAAGAAACTGGTAGGGCAGTCGTTGATGGGGATACCTATTAAAGGCGAGATAGACTATGCGCAGATAAAAAAGGATTTTGAGGATGGACTTTACGATGAGATAATTGTATCGTTCTCAGGGGACATAAATGCAAGGAAGAAAATATTTCAAGATGTGCTGGGGCTGAATGTGCCGATAGCCAATGTGATACACCCCACCTGCCTCATCAGCAATTTTGTGAACATGGGCGTGGGCAATATTCTTTTCGCTAATGTGCGGATAGGTCCGTTCGTAGAGATTGGCAATAACAATGTGATCTCCTCGTTATGCAGTTTTGAGCATCATAATTTGTTAGGCTCGCATAATACTTTTGGCCCCGCTGTGATCTTCTCTGGCAGTTGCAAAATATCAGACAGTAACAAATTCGGTACGGGTATTTATATTGAGCCTAAAATAAGTATCGGCCACGATTGTATTATTTCATCAGGGGTTGTTATCAGGCAGAATATACCGTCAAGCTCCGTGGTTAGAAACCTCAGCAAGATAGAGATAAAGCCGCTGGGTAAGGACGAAGAGTAAAGCTATACCTGGTCTGATATCTGGCGGAAAGGAATGCTGTTGAGGCAAAACTGGTTGTTGAGATCAGCTACCCTTTGCTTAAAATACTTCCTGAGCTTTTCGATGTTGTTTTCACCGTCTACCATCCACCAGATGGGGTGGATAAGCACGTGCAGTGTTTTGTTTGCCG
>CAIJNJ010000374.1 GCA_903821975.1 uncultured Bacteroidota bacterium | reverse complement strand
GCGCATAATCCAGTACATATTTTACCAGTGTAGCACCGACACCCTTCCCGCGTGCGGACACGGGCACAATAGTGTGCATGAGTACCATGCTGCCTTTCAGCCAACGGTATTCGAGTACTGCAAATTCACCGTCCGGCATCGGTATCTCGAAACGGAATAGTTTTTTGTTGTTTGTGATCTCCATGGTGTACAAAAGTATCTCTTTACTAAACATCCCGGGCTCTATCGGATCTATAAAAAAGGTCCCGATGTTATCGGGACCATGTTGCCAATCTATAAGCCCACTTCCAGTCTATCTTATTAAATATTTAGGAGGGATTCGCATCCTGTTTTTCAGTTGCAAATATATGTACATACACTCAATTTTGAGTATTATTTTTCATTATGCCGGTATAAAAACATTCGGATCAGAAAAGGTATTACTGTAATTGTTGTGCCCCTATGGGGCGCATGTGCTTATTCTATTCCTCGCTACTACAAAGCTTTGGCACCTACGGAGCCATGAAATCAACAATATTGGTCTACCCGGTTTTATACCAATTGGATATTGAACCGCGGTATATGAGCGTCTCGCGCGGAGGCGCAAAGGCGCAGTCCCCCGTGTATTGTTTTTAAGGATGCAAACCTATAATTGCCGATGCGGGTTTTTAATGGTTAAATGGTATTAGTTGCCAGGCGTGATAAAATAAAAAAACTCCGGAGTACCGGAGTTCTTTATAAAGCGCAAAATAAACACACTCAATGTTTCTGCGCTTCATATTTTTGCTGCTATAAGCGGCTAATCGTTTGTTATGGATTCATCATTATGTTTGAGCACTTTTGCTTCGATATAAAAAATGATCTCTTCGGCAATATTCTTTGCCTGGTCGCCTACACGCTCCAGTTTGCGGATAATAGAGAGTACATATAAAGCGTCATTGATCTTGGTCATGTCTGTCTTAATACAATCAGCAATTTTTTGAATAGCGTTTGCATTTATCTTGTCGAGGGCCTCATCTTTTTTGAAAATGCTGCGGGCAAGGATAGTATCTTCCTTTTCAAATGCCACTCGTGTGTCTGCAAGGATATCTATGGCACCGTCGAACATGGTGATCAATTCGGTATCGGTAAATAGCTTATGGTCGAAATCGCTGAATGATTCAATTACATATTTAGCAACACCTTCTGCTATGTCGCCTATGCGCTCCAGGTTATTATTTATTTTGAGAACGGCAAGTAAAAACCTCAGGTCAACAGCTACAGGGCAATAGAGCGCAAAGATGTTTTCGCAATCCCTGTCGAGCTTAAGCTCAAAGGCATTAACGCGTTTTTCTTTCAACACGATCTCGCGGGCGAGGTCCCTGTCGAAATGCAACATTGCCGTTCTTGCTTTTTTCAGCTGAGACTCCACCAAGTACCACATGCTGATTACTTCAGCCTTGATATCCTGGATCTCATTTTCCAATTGTGTCATACTGTACTTTTTTAGCTAAATCTTCCTGTTATATAATTTTGTGTACGCGTGTCTTTCGGGTTAGTGAACATCTGCTTCGTCTCATCATACTCCACAAGCTCTCCCATATAAAAGAAAGCGGTCTTGTCGCTGACGCGGGCAGCCTGCTGCATATTGTGTGTTACAATAATAAGCGTGTAATTTTTCTTTAGTTCATGAAACAGCTCTTCTACCGTAGATGTTGATATAGGATCGAGGGCAGATGTAGGCTCATCGAACAATAGTACTTCCGGCTCCATAGCCACAGCGCGGGCAATGCACAAACGCTGCTGCTGGCCACCGGAAAGGAAAGACCCTTTTTTGGTAAGAGAGTCTTTTACTTCCTTCCATAAGGCAACACGCGTAAGTGAATGTTCCACAATCCTGTCTTTCTCCGCCTTTGGTAACTTAATGCCATTGAGTTTATAACCTGCAATTACGTTGTCATATATGCTAAGATTCGGGAACGGATTGGGGCGCTGGAATACCATACCTATCTTCAAGCGAACAAAAATGGGGTGCATTTCCATTACGTCTTCAGCGTTCAACATTATTTTACCTTTTGCCGTAGCACCGGGTATCAACTCGTGCATACGGTTGATGCCGCGCAGAAAGGTGGTTTTACCACAGCCCGACGGCCCCATAACCGCAATAACGTTATTCCGGGGAATATCTATATTCACATTTTTTACAACGTGATTGTCGCCGAAATAAGCGTTGTAATCTACCGACTTTACAATTGTACTTTCCATTTTCTTGTCATCAACTTTGTAAAAATGTTCAAGGCTAATACCCAAATAAGCAAAATGCAGGAAGCGCCCCATGCCAGGTCGTGCCAATCATTATACGGGCTCGTAGCATAGTTAAATATCAGGAGCGGTAAACTCTGCATTGGTTTTAAAAGATTAAATGACATGTAAGGATTACCAAAAGCCGTAAACAGCAATGGTGCTGTTTCACCCGCTATCCTCGCCACAGAAAGCATAACGCCGGAAAGGATGCCACTGATGCCGCATGGTACGATTACCTTTAATACAACCCTATGAAACGGCAAGCCTAATGCAAAGCCTGCTTCCCTGAGTGAATCAGGAAGTAGTTTTAAAGTTTCTTCGGTAGACCGGATGATAATGGGCAACATCATAATAGCAAGGGCAACGCTACCGGAGATTGCAGAAAAGCCGCCCAATGGTTTTACCAGCCAGAAATATGCCACTATACCGATAACGATAGAAGGCACACCCTGTAAAATATCCACACACAAACGGCTCCAGTACGCGAGGCGGCTTTTCCTGTTCTCGCTGAGGTATATACCGCATAGTATGCCAAAAGGAATTGCAATAACAGATGCGACGAGAATGATGATGATACTGCCAAGCAATGCATTTGCAATACCTCCACCGCTTTCGCCAACAGGCTTAGGTAGATTCGTGAGAAAATGCCAGTTGATCTTTGTAAGACCAGCCTGGAGAATATAGATGAGAATAAAAATAAGCGGCACAACGCATGAGCATGCAAGCAATATAGTGAGTGCCTGGAAGCCCGTGCTTTTACCGATCCTGTATTTTACATTATTCTTCATAGAGATCATTCATTTGTAAACTTGCCGACTAATCTTTTACCCACCATGTTTATTACAACTGTAACGAGAAACAGCACGAGACCGAGTTCTATAAGCGCAGAAAGATATACCGGGTGATCTGCTTCTGTAAACTCGTTAGCAATAACACTGGCCATTGTATTACCGGGCGCAAATATGCTTTTAGGAATAAGGCTCGTATTACCTATAACCATTGTCACCGCCATTGTTTCGCCAAGGGCACGGCCAAGAGACAACAGAACACCGGCGAATAAACCAGATTTGGTATACGGGAAAATAACACTGCGGATAACTTCCCAACGGGTGGCACCCAATGAATATGCGGCTTCTTTAAGATTAGATGGAACCATGTGTATCATAGACCTGCCCAGCGATGCTGCATATGGAATAACCATAATGGCAAGAATGATGGCAGATGTAAAAATGCCAAGGCCAACGGGCTCAACACCAATTTTTGTTTCAAAACTTCTTACAATAGGTACAAGCACTGCCAGGCCCCAAAAGCCGTATATAACTGATGGAACGGCGGCAATAAGCTCTACCGTATTCTTCAGCAGGTTTGGAAACCAGCCTTGCGGATAATACTCGCCGAGGAATACCGCGACCGCAAAGGAAAACGGAATAGAAATAGCCAGTGCGAGGAAAGAAGTAAGCAATGTACCGAGGATGAACGGATAAGCACCAAAAATATCACGTACAGGATCCCATGTTTTTCCCCAGAGATAACCAAGGCCTGAAGACTTGATGGAGAGTGTGGACTGGAAAATAAGTGTAAGCATTATCCCGAGCACCAATGCTACCATAGCTAATGCCACGATGATCAAAGTGCGCCTGAAAACATTTTCTGCGCGGATCTGGCGAAAGGAACGTTTTATGCGCTTGGTGCTACTCACGGTATCCGGGGTTTTTAATGAAACTACCCGTCCAGATTCACTTGGACGGGTAGCTAAATTAGTATCAACTGATGATTTCATTATTAAGTAATTGCTACCTTATTGCAACACTGGTTTGCCATCATAAGTAACTGTCTTCAACTGAGCGTCTGCAACACTAACGGCCTTATCAGAAAGAGGTGCGTAGTTTAACGGACCACTGAACTGCTGTCCATCGTGTACCATCCACTGGATCAGCTTCAGCATTTTTGTAGCCTTATCAGCAGTACGGTCATTGTACTTCTGCTCTTTGTAGATCAGCACCCATGAGAAACCAGAGATAGGGTAACCTTCCGCGGCATCAGTATTTGTAAGCGATACTTTTGCATCAGCAGGAATATCAATGTTAGCAGCAGCCGTAACGCTGGCTATGCTGGGCGTAATGAATTTGCCTGCTTTGTTCTGCATTTTTGCAAAAGCCATGTTGTTCTGTACTGCATAAGCCAATTCAACATAACCAATACCGCCGGGAGTCTGCTTAACGGAACCGGCAACACCTTCGTTACCTTTGCCACCAAGACCAACAGGCCAGTTAACAGAAGAACCCTTGCCTACTTTGCTTTCCCAATCCTTACTTACCTTAGTAAGATAGGTAGTGAAGATGTTTGTAGTACCGCTACCGTCTGAACGGTGAGCAACTACGATATCAGTAGCAGGCAGCTTAACGCCTTTGTTGATCGCCTGTATCTTGGCATCGTTCCATTTCTTGATCTCGCCGAGATATATTTTTGCTAAAACATCTGGAGTAAGCATCAGCGTATCCTTTACATCAGGAAGATTGTAAGAGATAACAACAGCACCTGCAGTAACAGGTATGTGTATAACGGGAGCTGAGAGCGCAGAATCCTGTTTACCATTGAGCGGAGCATCAGATGCGCCGAAGTCAACAGTTTTGCTGGTGAGCTGCTGGATACCGCCGCCTGAACCAATTGACTGGTAGTTTACCTTCAGTCCGTTGAGTTTATTATACTCAGAGAACATTTTGGAAAACAGCGGGTTATCGAATGTGCTGCCTGCACCGATCATCGCGTTATCATTTGCACTGCTATCTGCCTTAGGCGCAGTACCCGATCCGTTACAACCGGTGATCATCATGCTGCCGGATATTGCCACTGCAAATGCCGCAAGCGCTAAACTCTTTAATGTTTTCATAACTATCTATTTTTTAAGTTTTTTTCTGCTATTATTATTTACCGAACACGTAATAGAATGTGAAGCGGTAAACTGCATCAGTACCTTTCACGCCAGATACAAGGCTGTTCATTGTTGAATATTTTGTACCAGAAGCATTTGCACCGGTAACGCTCAGGTCAGAGTTATACGTGTTCATCCAAACGTTTGGCATGAAATGTATATTCTTGAACGGAGTGAAGTCCAAACCAAAAGTTACGAACTGCTCTTTTGTTGTAGGCTCATAATTTGAAGTTGTTGCAGTATAGCTCTTGATATTTGGATCGCTAACAACATTGCTGAGGTTACCGCTTGGGTTATAATTGTCATAACGTGCAAAGTAACCTAACACCTGGTTGCCAGCTTCGTTAGCAAGGATACGGCCGCGAACGAATACCGACAGGCCCATAGCTTTTGATGTACGATAGTAAGTCTGGCCATCTTTACCGGTAACCTTTGTATCGCCAAGAATTGTGTTCTGGAAAACTTCAGTACCCGCAGTGAACATTTTTGTGTTCCAGGCAACGAATAATTTGGTCATGTTACGGTCGTGATATAATGGACCGTTAAAACCGGGAGCTGCGTTTGTAGAGCTTTTTGGTACATAAACACCCCAGTTCAGCTTTTCGTAATCCTGGTAAAGTTGTACGATCAATCTTTTTTCAAAGAATTTAGCGTAAACGTCTCCGTAGAACCATTTGTTATTATCAGTTTCAGGTTTTGCGCTTGAACCATTTCCTACCATTGCGGTATAACCAAAGCAACCTTTCTGATCGAACCAACCCTGTAAGCTGGCACCCATATCATATGAAGGAGTACGGCGGATATCGGAAATTGTTCTTTCTATAGAACGATATGCCCATACTTCCTCGGAAGTCTGATCGTTCCTGCCTGTTTTTGCGAAACCAGGAGTTGCCTGCTGTCCGATAACGAGGTCAGTATTATGCCACAGATTTTTCCAACGGATGTTAGCGAGCTTTATATAAGGAGCGAACTTGCCGTTAGTTAATATGTCACCGGCTGCCTGGTTGTCCAAACCACCATTGAAATCATCTTCTGCAGCTAAAAGGAACTCAGCAGAAAAATGCTGGCTGATATCATAATTGTAACCTAAGTAAATACGACGGAACTGGAACATGTTGGCGCTTGCAGGCATGCCAGTGTATTGGTTAGAACCACCACGATAAACCGGTGTAGTGGCAGTACCGATATTATCAGAAGAGCCTTTGTAAGCGTAATCGCCAAAAGCGTATCCCCATAATTTACCACTAGGTTTGAACTCAGCGGTAGTGTCGGCTGATTGAGCCTTAGCAGCGCCTGCTAATGACAAAAATAAAGAGCAATAAATGCTGATCTTTGTAATGGATTTTTTCATTGAATGTGTGTGTTTAATTGTTTGCAAAGAAAATATCCGCAAATTACGCCAATGTTACTGGAATATTAATTTAATGTTAACACAAATTATTGTAATTTATAATGTTACTGTTTTTGTATTGGATGGTTGCCAACCCAAACAGTCATATATTTTTAATTTATTTTAATATCCAGTGCTTTTTATAAATATTATTTTCCGTTTATCCTTTTTATAACCATTAATTTCTTAGGCTGATTTACTATAACTTCATAATTATATGGCCAATGAAGACCTTTTTTTAGAACGTTATAATAAACTGAACAACCGGCAAAGGGAAGCTGTTGATACCATTTACGGGGCAGTAATGGTAATAGCAGGGCCCGGTACGGGTAAAACAGAGGTATTATCTATGCGTATAGCCAACCTGATGCGCAGCGAAGCACAGGTGCAGCCCCATGAAATACTATGCCTTACCTATACTGATGAGGCAACCAATGCGATGCGGCGCAGGCTGGTGCAGATAACCGGGCCGGCAGCACATAAAGTGAACATATACACCTTTCACGCGTTTTGTAACAACGTTATCCAAAATAACAGCGAATACTTCAGCCAGCGCACACTACAGCCCATCAGTGAGTTGGAACGCACTGAGTTACTCTATAAAATGCTGGAAGACCTGCCACAGGGACATACTTTACGTAAGCTTAGCGGCAATATTTACTTTGACGCAGGAAAACTGAACCGCTTGTTTGACGTGATGAAGCGCGAACACCTTACTGCCGCATTTATATCGGACTCTATTGATGAATATATAAATGACCTGCCCAACCGTAAAGAATATATATACCAGGTAAACGGAAAAGGATTTAAGAAGGGTGACCTGAAAGAAAAAATACTTGCCGAAGAGGTACGAAAAATGGAAGCCACCCGGGCGGCTGCATTGCTTTTTGATAAGTATGAGGCCATGATGAAAGAAACGGGCAGGTATGACTTCAACGACATGATCATATGGGTACTGGACGCTTTCAACCAACACCCTGCGTTATTACAAAGCTACCAGGAGCGCTACCAATATATACTGGCAGACGAATTCCAGGATACAAACGGTGCGCAAAATGAACTGATGAATTTCCTCTGTTCTTACTGGGATGACCCGAATATTTTCGTGGTGGGTGATGATGACCAAAGCATCTATGAGTTCCAGGGGGCGCGTATCCGCAACATTGTGGAGTTTTATGAACGCTATAAAGAGCATATAAAAATAATAGTGCTGCCGCATAATTACCGCTCATCGCAGGCCATACTGGATAAAGCGATGGCGGCCATACAAAATAACAAGAAGCGATTGGTGAACCAATTGGTGGAACTGTCGCTCGACAAGAACATTATCTCATCGGCTGAGCGGTTTGCAGGCAATAAAGAAAATGTGCCGCCTGTAGTAAAGGTGTATAATAATGTGCTGCAGGAAGAGGCGGACATAGTGATGCAGATAGAGCACCTGCAAAAATCCGGCAAAGCTTTAAACGAGGTAGCTATATTATATGCCCAGCATAAACAGGCAGATAATATAATGGCCCTTATGGACCGCAAGGGTATTCCCTACAATGTGAAGCGGCCGGAGAACATTTTAGAGAAACCACTCACAGAGCAAATACTCAATGTGCTGCGTTACCTGGACCAGGAACGTAAAAAGCCTTTTGACGGAGAAGAGGTACTTTTTGAAATAATGCATGCGCCTTATTATGGCATTGAGGCTACAGATATTGCATTGCTCTCTTTATACATCAACAGCAACAGGAAGGAGAAGGGCCCTATCAAATGGCGGCTACTGTTATCAAATCCATTACTGCCGGAGTCGCTGGACCTGAGATCGGCCAAGGCACTACAGCGGCTCGGCAAAAATCCGGATAACTGGGAACGTCAGCAGCTTAGCTTACCGCTGCCACTGCTCATAGAAAAAATAGTACACGAAAGCGGTATTGTGGCCCACCTGGTGAAAACTGCGGATCATGTATGGGACCTGCAGGCATTGAATACGTTTTTTGAATTTGTAAAAGAGACCTACGCACGAACACCTAAAATAAAACCGGCGGAGTTTTTACAGATGATACAACGTATGAACGATGAACATATAGCTGTGCCATTGCAACGGGTTATCCAGAATGAGAACGGTGTTCACTTTTATACCACACACAGCGCTAAAGGAAATGAGTTTGAATACGTGTACCTGGTGGGGGTGACCAAAAATTTCTGGGAAGGCAAAAAAGGCGGCGGCAATGAATACCGCATGCCCGATAACATTACCGCAACTGATGAAGATGCAGAGAAAAGCTACAAAACAGAAGTAGCCCGCAGGCTTTTTTATGTGGCACTGACAAGAGCAAAAAAGCATTTACAGGTTTCCTACGCGCTTAATGACAACGCGGGAAAGGCTTTGGAAACATCTGCATTTATTGATGAAATAAGTACTGTTGAAGAACGAACTGTGCAAACAGTACCAACAGCGGATATGATAAAACACCTGGAATGGGCGCTGCAGCCCGTGCCCGAGGTGCGCATAAAAATGGCTAATGCCGAATGGATAGAGCGCGTACTGCAGCAATTCATTATGAGTTATACGGCATTGTCGAAATTTCTGCATTGCCCGCTGGCTTTTTATTATGAAACAATACTAAAAGTACCCTACCAGAAAAATGATGCGCTTGCATTTGGCAGTGCCGTGCATTATGCGCTGGAGCGTATGTTTAGAGACATGAAAGAACGGAAAGGTGAATTCCCGGATAAGGATCATGTGTTGGGTGCGTTCACTTCAGCATTATATGCCGAGGCATCCTGTTTTACAACAGTGCAGTTTGAACGCAGAATGGAACAGGGCCGCACACTCTTATCGGAATACTACGACCATTATATAAATACCTTTCCGAAGGAAGTGGAGATAGAATATAAAGTACCGCGCTATATGCTTGACGGCACCCCTGTAACGGGTAAGATAGATAAGATAGAGATCAACGGTAACGACTGTAAAGTAGTAGATTATAAAACAGGCGACCCGGACAGATCTGCAACACCACAAACAGCAGCGCCGAATGAAAAGGACCCGCTGGGTGGCGACTATTGGCGGCAAATGGTTTTTTATAAACTGCTACTGGAAAACTATGAAGAGAAAAGCTGGAAGGTGACTATCGGTATGTTCGATTTTGTACAAAAAAATAAGTACGGCGAGTATAAGCAAGTGGTTGTTCCGGTATTCCCGCAGGACGAAGAGATCGTGCGCATGCAAATAAAGGATAGCTACAGCCGCATCATGAATCATGAATTTGACAGGGGGTGCGGGAAAGAGACCTGCCATTGGTGCAATTTTGCAAAACGATATGAACTGATACGACCGGAAGAAGATAACTTAACAGAAATTGATGATGTGTAATAAAGTAGAATAAGTGGATGGATATTTTAGTGTATCTACATTAATATTTGAATGTGTTGCTAATTAAATATAATTGGTTATTTCCGCATAACACATTAATTATCAGGTAAATTATTTGGAAAATAAAAAAACTGACTTACATTCGTAGTGATGAAGCTACAATCTGTAAATAAGCTGATGAATGATGCAGATATAACCACTTATATATTAGTAGGGTTTGTATTGCTTACAATCATCGTTGGCTCTGTAAAGATTATCTTTTTCTAAACACACTACTGAGAGCAGAGTCTTATTGATTCCTGCGCTGTGTTATACAATTGCTAAAATGAGAAGTGGTAATGTAGTTTAACCGCAAAGACGCTAAGGCGCAAAGTTTTCTCGATTCTTTATATAAAATACGATACGGGCAATTAATTTTCGGAAGCATCTTCGTGCTCCTTCCCTTTTCCTTTATCAGGACAGCCCCTGTTTTCCCATGGCCCGAATTCATCGGGGCACATATCTTTCCGGTTTGACACATGGTCGCCATCACTGTCACGTGGTATGAATTTATCGAAAGGAATATAACCGCCTACATAAAAATTGAAACCGTACTGGTGGTTTGCGAATAGTGCGAGCATATCATCGCTGCCAATGAAGAAGCCGCTTGCGCGAACACCAAGTCCCATTTTAAGATTATTTGTGAGCATGCTGTAAGAGATCGGCAGCCCTATGCTGAGCCAGCGCGAATCGTAGCGCGGTGTTATTGTGATCTGGTTATAATAAGAATTACCAAAGTTTTCGCGGTTAGCAAGATTAGCAATAAATGTCGCATTCACATACCAACGTTTGTATATGCTGTAATCTGCACTCAGCAACATCCTGGTAGGCTGGTATACCCTTGTATCTGAGTGGGCGGTGTCTGCACGGAAACCATGAGACACAACATAATTTCTGAAGTCGGTGTAATTACTTATGTTATTTGCAAGGCCGGTACCCGTAAGATAGCCATTGCCATACACTTCTGCGTTTGAGTTATTGGCACTTTTATACAGGATAGAACCAATATCAACTACTGAAGCGGAGAGGCGTACCTTATACCTGTTCTTTGAATAATCAATCAGGCCTGTTTTGCCGTCCATTTCATATTCTTCGCGGGCCGGGTCGCTGATATAATCGTAAACGATGCCTATATCACCGCCTACGCCTCTGCCGGCTTTTGATCCGAAGAACTCGCTCAGTATGCTGTTGTTTGTAAAACCATTTGTAATAGCGCTATTCGTGCTCAGCAGATTGCTTGCATACTCTATGTCTGAGTTGCTAGCGAAAAACGAATCGCTGCCGCTTTTGTATTGTGCATTTAAGTTATTGCCTTTCAGGCCAACATACCCGATACCGCCAAGGTAACGAAGTGTAGCGCCAACTTTGAGTTCGTGGTGTGATTTATCGAGGATAACGCCACCGTATGATACACCGGCCTCACTCCACAATTGTGCTGTGTAATTGAATTTATTTGACGTGATATTAAGATCGCCGCTGGCAACATAACTGGGGTCTGCGATCGTTTGGTAAAGCGACCTGTCGAAATTATTGAACTGGTTCACACCGCGGATGCCGGTTGTAAATGCAATGCTGTTCCTGTGGTCTATGCTGATCATAAAACCCGGGCCTGTGATATTGGCGTATGGCGCCAACACGCTTAAATTATTATTGTTGGTATAAGAAAAAATGTTGCTTGTATTTCCGTTGCTGACCGCCCCGATGATACCACCTTTATTATTGATGGATCCCAGGTTGTTATCAACACCCGCGTTTACAGAAAACAGGTCTATCGTAAATCTTTCGCGGTTATCTGCGATATTGGCGGGATTGAGATAGAGCGCATTGGTTCCACCCCAGTTACTTGTTGCAATACCAAGATTGAACTGTGCCTGAACAGAGGTCGAAAAAAGAACAATGACAGCAATAAGCAGCTGTGTTTTACAATAAATATTCCTCATGCCGGTTTCTTTAAAAAGCTTCGGTGGCTAAAGTACAAATAAAAACCAATATGTGTAGTGAAATGCGCTATTTTACTGAACGATGCGCTCCCAGTGGTCGTGGTCTTCCAGTTTCTTCTTTTTCTTTAAATGTATGGGTACATAGCCGCCCATATATATGTTGAAGCCATATTGATGGCTGCTTACTACCGCCAGCATATCATCGCTGCCAATAAAAAAGCCGCTAAACCTGAAGCCAAAGCCCATTTTTACGGATTTTGACAACCAGCTATACGAAATTGGCAATGCAATGCTGAACAAACGGCGATCGTAACGCGGCGTAATTGT
>CAIJNJ010000373.1 GCA_903821975.1 uncultured Bacteroidota bacterium | reverse complement strand
GTGTAGCGATGAACCCTGTAGATCACCCAATGGGTGGTGGTGAGGGCCGTTCATCAGGTGGCCACCCACGTAGCCGTAAGGGTAAATACGCTAAGGGCCAGATCACTCGTAACACGAACAAGGCTTCGAACAAACTGATCATTCAGCGCAGGAACGGCAAGAAATTGTCATCGAAGTTTAGTAAATAGTCCATAGCTGCTGCGGCAGGTGGAGAAGTGAAAAGATAATAAAGTAATTAATTATAAAGTCAATAAGAAATGGCTCGTTCAGTAAGTAAAGGACCTTATGTAGATGCAAACCTTGATAAAAAGGTTTCGGCAATTGCTGATGGAAAAGCGAAGAAGGGTGTTATAAAGACCTGGAGCCGCCGCAGCACAATAACGCCGGATTTTGTAGGACAAACATTCGCAGTGCACAATGGCAACAAGTTCATACCGGTATATGTTACCGAGTATATGGTAGGCCATAAGCTGGGTGAGTTTTCACCTACACGCAACTTCAAGGGCCATAGCGGCACTAAGCAATAATTTGGCTGATTAGCTGATGTGATAATTAGCTAATTGGTAAGAAAGTAAATTGAATAATATAACATTTGATGTGTATCATCAGCTAATCAGCTAATCATATCACATCAGCTAATTAAAAGAAAAAGATGGAAGCTGTAGCTCGCTTACGAAATTTACCAACCTCCCCCCGCAAGATGCGCCTGTTAGCGGATCTGATACGTGGTATGGAAGTGGAAAATGCGCTGAATACATTGAAATTCAGCACCAAACATCCTTCAGTGCCGCTGGAAAAGCTGTTATTGAGCGCTGTTGCCAACTGGAGAGTAAAAAATGAAGGTGTGGATGTAGCAGATGCCAACCTGTATGTGAAAACCATATTCGTTGACGGTGGCCGTGTATTGAAGCGGATGCGCCCGGCACCACAAGGCCGTGCATACCGTGTGCGCAAGCGCAGCAACCACATCACATTAATAGTGGACAGCCGTAATGCAGTAGCAGAAAGTGTAAACGCAGAAACAGAAAATATTCAAGCTTAATATACAAAGTAATGGGTCAAAAATGTAATCCTATAGGTAACAGGTTGGGCATCATCCGCGGATGGGACTCAATGTGGTATGGCGAGAAAAAGGACTTCGGCCAGAAACTGGTTGAAGACCACAAGATCCGCAATTATCTCAACGCACGTATCAACAAAGGCGGTATCTCCCGTATAGTTATTGAGCGCACGCTGGGCAAGCTGATCGTAACCATCCACACTTCGAAACCAGGTATCATCATAGGTAAAGGTGGTACTGAAGTGGACCGCATCAAGGAAGAGCTGAAAAAGCTTACCAAGAAAGAAGATGTGCAGATCAACATTATGGAGATCCGCCGCCCTGAACTGGACGCCATGATCGTAGGTGAAACCATAGCACGCCAGATAGAAGGCCGTGTAAGCTATAAGCGCGCTATCAAGATGGCGATCTCTACAGCTATGCGTATGGGCGCTGAGGGTATCAAAATTAAAGCAGGTGGCCGTCTTAACGGTTCTGAAATAGCACGTAGCGAAGAATTCAAACAGGGACGTACCCCATTGCATACATTCCGTATGGACATTGATTATGCTTCTGTATACGCAATGACCGTGTATGGTAAAATAGGATTGAAAGTGTGGATATGTAAAGGTGAAGTTCTCGGCAAACGCGAACTGAACCCTAACTTCTCTGCAAACTCTGATAACCGTGGCAATCGCCCGGCGGGTGGCTTCCAGGGTGCAGAAACCCGTGGTGGTGAGCGCGGCGGCGAGCGTGGCGAACGCAGAGGTGGTGGCGAACGTGGCGGTGAGCGCGGTGGCGAACGTCGTGGCGGCGGTGCCGGTGGTGACCGCAGAGGCGGCGGTGGTGCAGGTGGTGGCCGTACAGGCGGCGGACGCACAGGCGGTGCAAGTGGCGGTGGACGCAAATCATAATATTCTTAGAATACTTTAATAAAACTTGTAACAATGTTACAACCGAAAAAATCGAAACATCGTAAAGCGCATAAAGGCAGGATCAGAGGTAACGCACAACGCGGAGCTATGATATCTTTTGGTTCATTTGGCCTGAAGGCTATGGAACCAAAGTGGATCACTAACCGCCAGATAGAAGCTGCGCGCCAGGCACTGACACGCCACATGAAACGTGAAGGTAATGTGTGGATACGCATATTCCCTGACAAGCCGATCACCCGCAAGCCTGCAGAGGTACGTATGGGTAAAGGTAAGGGTAGCCTTGAATTTTGGGCAGCTGTAGTGAAACCCGGAATGATCATGTTTGAACTGGATGGTGTTCCATTGAAAGTAGCACAGGAAGCGTTGAAACTGGCAGCAGATAAATTGCCGATCGCTACGAAATTCGTGGTTCGCCATGATTACGCAGGAGAATAATTAAGTAGATAGTAATTAGCAGATAGTAGAAGGCCTGTTGGCTTTCAACTTAAAAAAAATAAAACCATTAACAATGGCAAAAGCAAAAAAAGCGAAGGTGGATGATTACCGCTCGCTGAGTATCGAAGCACTGAATGAGCGTATCGCTGATGAGGAAGTTCGCCTGAAGAAGACAAAGTTCAGCCATGCGGTGAATCCGGTTGAAAACCCGCTTTCTATCAAGACACAGCGTCGTGCAATTGCGCGCCTGAAAACAGAACAGCGTAAAAGAGCATTAGGTTTATAATAAATATTATATGTCAATAACGATTGAAAGAAAAAGCAGGAAAACCCGTATAGGGGTAGTTAGCAGCAACAAGATGACCAAAACCATCACTGTGACTGTGGAACGTAAAATCAAGCACCCTATATATGGTAAGTTCCTTAAGAAATCATCAAGCTTCCATGCTCATGATGAACAAAACACTGCCGGCATAGGCGATGTGGTGCGTATTATGGAAACACGCCCGCTGAGCAAGACAAAGCGCTGGCGCCTGGTAGAAATTATTGAAAAAGCTAAGTAATTATTTAAGATGATACAACAAGAATCCCGGCTCAATGTAGCCGACAACAGTGGTGCCAAAGAAGTACTTTGCATACGTGTGCTGGGCAATTCGGGACAGGATTATGCCGCTATAGGAGATAAGATCGTGGTAACCGTTAAAGACGCGTTGCCCGGTGGAGGTGTAAAGAAAGGTACCGTGTCAAAAGCGGTTATCGTTCGCACAAAGAACAAACTCCGCCGTAAAGACGGCTCTTACATCAGTTTTGACGATAACGCAGTAGTACTGCTTAACGCATCTGATGAACCCCGTGGTACCCGTATATTCGGCCCCGTAGCCCGTGAATTACGTGATAAAGGATACATGAAAATTGTTTCCCTTGCACCGGAAGTATTGTAAAAATTATTGTACCTTTGCAGCCCGTTAGGAAAAAACGGGTTGAAAAGACAAACATTTTCAGATGAAACGACCCCGGGAGTTCCATCTGGCAATTGAAAAGACAAATGTTTTCAGATGAAAAAGAGATTTAAACCAAAGTTCAACATTAAGAAAGGCGACAACGTGGTGGTTATTGCCGGCGATGACAAAGACCGCAGCCAGCCACGTAAGGTACTTTCGGTAAACCCTACCGAAGGGAAAGTGCTTATAGAAGGTGTGAACCTTGTAACCAAGCACCTGAAACCTAACGCCCAGAACCCACAGGGTGGGATAGTAAAGGAAGAAGCGTATATCGCCATCTCTAACGTGATGTTGTGGGATGCTAAATCCAAAGCTCCTGCACGCGTAAAACGCGAGCGTTCAGAAACAGGTTTTGCACGTATATCTAAAATTTCAGGGGAGGTAATCAAATAATGGCAACGACAACAACATATTCCCCAAGGTTACTTAAGAAGTACAGGGATGAAGTGGTGCCCGCACTGATGAAAAAATTCGGGTATAAATCAGTAATGCAGTGCCCACGCCTGGTAAAGATATGCCTGAACCAGGGTGTAAAGGGTTCTACATCTGACAAGAAGATGATAGATGAGGCAGTAGCTGAGATGACACTCGTTACCGGCCAGAAAGCTATACCGACCATGTCTAAGAAAGACATATCGAACTTCAAGCTGCGTAAGAATATGCCTATTGGCTGCCGTGTTACACTGCGCCATGTGAAAATGCTTGAATTCATGGATCGTTTTATTTCCGTATCACTTCCACGTGTACGTGACTTTAAAGGGATCAGCGAAAAATCTTTCGACGGCCGCGGTAACTACACAATGGGTATCACCGAGCAGATCATCTACCCGGAGATCAACATCGATAAGATCACACGCATCAGCGGTATGGACATTACGTTCGTAACTACTGCTCAGACAAATGAAGAAGCATACGAATTGCTTAAGGAATTAGGTATGCCATTCACTAACATGGATAAAACAGGAAAGTAAAAATATACTATGGCAAAAGAATCAGTAAAAGCCCGCCAG
>CAIJNJ010000372.1 GCA_903821975.1 uncultured Bacteroidota bacterium | reverse complement strand
CGGCAAACAACTGGAGTTCCTTAAATCAGAATTTCTGTACTCTTCCAACTTTGATATACGAATGAATGCTGCGCGCTCTATCATCAGGCACAACACGCAAAATTCGCGCTCAATGGTGGAAGAACTGATGGAAATGACACACGAGGAAAACCAGTTAATTATTAAACACTGCCTGAACCCGCTAATTAAGTATTAATGGCCTCAACGTTTTTAGAATATGCATCATTGTTTTTCGAAAGAACCGTATTTATTTACGGCCTTTCGTTACTGATCATTTATGCATGCCTGGCGATGTTGTCGTTCGTTAATGTACGGTTGTTCTTAAGAAAAGAAAGCTATACCGATTATAAGATCATCCTCGGGTCTCCGCTCGCACCGGGCATTTCGGTTATCGCGCCTGCGTTTAATGAGGGCCTTACGATAATCAGTAATGTACGGTCGCTGCTTACGTTCAACTATCCTAAGTACGAAGTGATCATTATCAACGACGGCAGTACTGATGATACGCTTGAAAAAGTGATCAAGGAGTTTTCCCTCGTTAAGATAGATTTTGCCTATGATCCGAAATTGTCCACAAAACCCGTAAGAGGGATTTATAAATCTACCGATGATGCCTATGCCAAGCTGGTAGTAGTGGACAAAGAAAACGGCAAAGCAAAAGCAGATGCCACCAACGTAGGTATAAACGTTTCTTCTTTCCCTTACTTCCTGTGTACCGATGTGGATTGTATACTTCATGAAGAAACGCTGCAAAAGCTCATCAGACCTTTCATGGAAGAGGAAAGCAAACGTGTGATAGCAACAGGGGCCACCTTAAGAATGGCTAATTCCTGTGAGATAGATAAAGGAGTTATCATAAAAGTAAAAGCACCTAAACCACTACTCGCCCGCTTCCAGGAAATGGAGTACATACGCGCTTTTGTGCTGGGTAAAATGGGCTGGAGCTATATCAACTGTGTGCCCAACGTATCCGGTGGTTTGGGTATGTTTGATAAAGAAATTGCGATCAAAGCCGGTGGCTATGATGCTGCTTCTTTCGGGGAAGACATGGAGCTGATGATGCGCATGTCGCGTTATGTACAGGACAATAAGATCAAAACTGCTATTCGTTACATACCCGTTACACTTTGCTGGACAGAAGGCCCAACCTCTCTGAAGGTATTCATGCGCCAGAGAACAAGATGGGGAAGGGGCCTGATAGAGTTGATGATATCTCACCGGAAAATGCTCTTTAACCCGAAGTATGGTAAGGTTGGCATGATTGTGTTCCCTTACAATTTCTTCTTTGAGTTGTGCGCGCCGATCGTGGAATTCCTTGGTATCATTTATTACATTTTACTTATCATTTTTGGATTGGTGAACTGGCCGTACGCCATAATATTACTGGTGTTCGTTTATACCTATTCGGTAATGATATCATCACTTGCAGTATTGTGGGACCAGTTGACATTCCAGTACTACAAAAGATGGCAGGATGTGGTGCGGATAGCTTCAATGGTTTTCATTGAAATGTTATTATACCATCCTTTGATCGTGGTCTTTGCATTAAGAGGATATTATTTCCACCTGGCAAACCGTAAGCATACATGGGGTAACATGCAAAGGCGTGGTTTTAAAACAAGTGGAGAAGCTACGCCCGAAACAACTACGGCTGCAACATAGAAGTTGAATATAGTACTATGAAGGGATTTGTAAATTATTTTTTTAGCAAGGGTACCTTTTGGGAAACAGTCGGTGTTTTCTATCAGTCTGCTGTATTTATTTACGGTACTACCTTGCTTATGGCCTATGCCCTTCTGGCTATCATGTCCCTTATTTCTATCAGGAGGTACATGAAGAAAAATGCATCCATCGATTACAATATTATCGTAGAATCTCCTTTGGCACCCGGTATTTCCGTTATTGCACCGGCATATAACGAGGGCATTACCATTATCTCCAACGTTAGGTCTTTGCTTACGTTCAACTACCCAAAGTTTGAGGTGATCATTATCAATGATGGTAGTACCGATGATACGTTGGAAAAACTGATTGCAGAATTTGAACTCGTACATGTTGATTACGCTTTCCGTGAAAAGCTGAACAGCGAACCCATAAAAAGAATATTCAAATCCACTAACCGGGCGTATGACAAACTCGTCGTCGTCGACAAGATAAATGGTAAGAGTAAAGCCGATGCGTCAAATGCCGGGATAAATATATCTTCTTACGAATACTTCCTCTGTACCGATGTGGATTGCATCCTTGATAAAGACACCCTTATCAAACTGATAAAACCCTTCATGGATGAGGAAACCACCAAGATAAAAGAAATAGGTGATCCCTGCCCTGAATGCGGATATGTGCACGTACTGGAAGACAACAGGAAAGTGATCGCTACGGGTGCTACACTACGCATGGTGAATTCCTGCGATGTTGATGAAGGATTAATGGTGAGGGTGCGCCCTCCCCAAAGGTTACTGCCACGCTTCCAGGAAATGGAATACATACGTGCGTTCGTGCTGGGTAAAATGGGTTGGGACCTTATCAATGCCGTACCAAACGTATCTGGTGGCCTTGGTATGTTTGATAAAGAAATTGCAGTAAAAGCAGGTGGCTATGACTCCAAATCCTTTGGTGAGGATATGGACCTTATTACCCGCATGTGCTGCTTTATGAAAGACAATAAGCGGAAATACTCTGTGAAATATGTGCCTATCACGCTTTGCTGGACGGAAGGTCCTACAACGCTCAAAGTGTTTGGCCGCCAGCGTACCCGTTGGGGCCGTGGTATCGCACAGATCATGAGCATACACCGCAAGGTTATCTTCAATCCACGTTATGGCCGCCTGGGGCTTATCGTATTCCCTTATAATTTCCTGTTTGAGTTATTGGCGCCGATGATTGAATTTACAGGGATTCTTTTTTATATTTACCTGATACTCACAAGGCAGATCAACTGGCCGTTTGCGATCATCCTGATAGTATTTGTCTATACTTATTCTGTAATGATCACAACATTGGCCTTGCTTTGGGACCAGATCACTTTTAAATATTATAAAACCTGGGGCGAAACAATAGGATTGTGCTTAATGGCTTTTATTGAGCCATTCATCTATCACCCGCTGATCGTATTCTTCGCTATAAAGGGATATTTTAATTTTATTACCGGACGCAAGCACGTGTGGGGAAATATGCAACGGCAAGGCTTCGGAGCAAGCACCCAGAAAAAGAAGAGTGCAGTTACCGGTTAACTTAGTAAAACCAATTAAAAATGAGATCAACCCCAAGGTTGGCATTATTCGTACTTATTATGTTTTTAAGCCTCGGCGCCAACGCGCAGTGGCTTAAAATGATAGAATCATCTGATAATCTGTATAAAGACGCGAAACGAGAAATAGACCTGAAGCATTACCAGAAAGCGATCAATTTATGTAATAAGGCAAAAGACATCTCTCCGCATAACCTTGACATCCATCTTTTGTTAGGTAGGGCATTTTCACTTGCCGGTAAAATAGACAGTGCGCGTTATGAGCTCAACTACGTAATAGAAAAAAACCCCAAATACCGCGATGCGTATATATACCTCGTAAACCTGGAGGCCGTAGCGTGTAACTACCTGCAGGCATTGGAATACGCTGATATGGGATTGAAATATTTCCCTAACGACCGCGACCTGTTGCTGAAAAAGCTTGACATCTACTTAAAAGAAGGGGACTGGATGGAGGCCAACAAACTGGCCGACTATCTCTATGAACGGTTTGCCACGGATGCATACATACGAAGTGTGTACCTCGATTTCAAGCTTACCCTCGCCCGACAGTATTCCCATCGAGGGTATATTGAAATTGCAAAACGAGCCTATGAGTCCGTTTTGGAACAGGACCCGATGAACAAGGAGGCGCTGCAGGCCATCTTCGCGCTCGATGTAAGGTCGGGTAATTACGAAAGCTCACTCGCTTATACTAACCGTGCATTGCAGGCCACCCCCAACTCTTACGAGTTCCTGATGAAGAAGATCAGTATCCTCGATGCTATGTCCCGTTATGTTGAAGCGATAGAGGTGGTGGAAAAATTATCGAAACTCTACCCGAATAATGCGGATGTGCGCAAACTCAATATCTACATCCGCATGGAAGCCGGAAGGTTCTTTATGAACACCGACCCTTACCTCCAGTTTGAAGCAGTGCTTGATAAAGACCCGGGTAATGTGGATGCGCTCAATTATGTTATTAACCTGGCATATAGCCGCGGTTTGCTGGTAGATGCGCTGGCGTGGATAAATATCGGCCTGAAACGCAACCCGGGAGACAGGGAACTTTTGAAGAAGAAAATGAGTGTGCTTGAGTCTATGAAAAACTATGGGGCAGCTTCGGTTATAGCAGAAAGGGTTTACAAAGACAATCCTACCCAGGCCGCCAAGGAGTATTTCATTGAGCTAAGATTGCAAAGTGCAAAGCAGTATATGAACGATATGGAGTTTGATACTGCGGCAAAATCCCTGAAATCTGTACTCTATTACGACCATACAAATACTACAGCCATCAATTACCTCGTAAGCTCGTACATGCAGGAGAAAAGGTATGACGATGCCTTACGCACCATTGACGATGCCCTGGAAAGCCGCCCTGATGATGAATATTTTCTTTTTAAGAAAGCAACTATCCTTGAAGCCAGCCAGCATTATAACGAAGCTGCAGCTATTTCCGGCAGTTTGCTCCAGAAACATCCTGACAACAGGCAATACCTTGTAAGCCTTGTAGAGCAGTCGCTTGCGGCAGGCCGCCAATCGATGCAGTACGATGATTATTACAATACCATCAAGGTATTAAAGACTGTGCTCGATAAACAGCCTGATAATGTGGATGCGCTCAACTACATGATCAATATCCAGACAGCGTTGAAACAATACAATACTGCATTGCTTTATGTAGACCAGGCACTGCAGTACTATCCTGAATCAACAGACTTCCTGTTTAAGAAATCGATAGTATATGCCGCAGCCCAGAAATATCCTGCTGCGTATGCAATATCAGGGCAGCTTTATACAAACTACCCTTACAATGTTCGTTTCAGGGAAGCTTTTGTAGACCAGCTGGTCGGCTCCGGCAAACAATATCTTAATAATAACAACCCCGATAGCGCGCTTATAGAATTTAATAAAGCATTGGTTGTGTCGCCAACAGACACACTGCCTTTATATTATACGATCAACCTGCTCAACCAGCAAAAGCAATATGATAGCGCACTGGTACTGATAGACAAGGGCAGAAGCTATTATCCAAACAATCCTTACTTCCTCGCAAAGAGAGCCGTGATATTAGAGAGCCAGAAAAAATATGTAGCGGCATGGCATTCTGAAGACACTTTACTGAAAATGAATCCGTTTGATCCAAAAGTCGTTGATTATGCCGGCTACTTATACAGCCGCACACTAAGGAACGAGGTTGGTTTCTTTTACCTGCACACATTGCTCGAGGATTCAACAGGTAAGCGCCAGGTGAGCGGCATTGCCACTGCACAGTATACCCGCAGATGGGATGGCGGATCTTTTACCGGTCGCGTCAATTATGCAGGCAGGTATAACGGCACCGGTTACCAGTTCGAGGCCGAGGCCAATATTAACCATGGCAAAAAATGGTACTCTTATCTTGTAGCTGCTTACTCACCCGATAATACCATCTTCCCAGACTGGCGCTTAGGCTATTCCCTGTTCCATAGTTTCAATCATGGTTATACCGGTGAGCTGGGCTTACGCTACATGTATGTAACTGTATTTAACGATGCCTCTTACCTTACTCCCGTATTCGGACTTTCCAAAGAGGTTAATGACTTTTACCTGGGGCTGCGTGTTTCTCCCATTTTTGCAAACTATACCGGCATCCCGGATAAACAATACTTTTCAGCAGCATTTTCTTCAAGGTATTACCTGAGAGAAAACAGGAGTGAATTCTTCACAATGAGCGCCGGCTATGGTAACTCCCCTGATGACATCTCAAGAGATTTCAGTCTTATCAGGCTCAATGCGTACAATACTGTAAGCGTAGGCGCCGGGTACCAGAGGCAGATATTCTACCGTACTACTGTTTTGATAAATGCCACCTGGTATAACCTGCAGGCAGCAACCAATTATTACCAGAACGAGTATGATATCTATGTAGGCCTGTTGCGGAATTTCTAAAGTTTATTCAAGATGCGTAAACGGTGGCGGTATGGTTGGTTTTATCTCTTAATTAGTCTTACCGCCTGCAATGGCAGCGCACAGGAAATAATTCTAGCCGATAATAATACTTCCACTTACAAGATCGTGATACCGGCTGATGCATCTAAACTGGAGCAACGTTCGGCACATGTACTCCAAAATTATATCCAACGTATATCCGGTGTGCAGCTACCTGTTGTACCCGAGGAGAAAAACATCAGTTATCGTGCAATTTACGTCGGCCATACTTCTAAAGAAGGTACGCTAAGTCCCGGAAAGATGGTACCGGAGAGCAGCCTCATATTAACTGATGGTAAAGACCTCATCTTTTATGGCGGCAGTGGCAAGGGCCTTATCTACGGCGTATATAGCTTTATAGAAAATTACCTGCACTGTAAAAAGATCAGTAACGACTCTGCAATTGTACCTCTATCAAAAGAGATCGTGATACCCGGCCATATACATGATGAGCGCAAACCACAATTCATATACAGGGAAGTGTATTATCCGGCAAGCCATGATGCTGAATATCTCGAATGGCACCATTTACAAGAGCTTGAAGACCTGTGGGGACTGTGGGGGCATTCTTATGATAAGCTGGTGCCTGCAAAAACTTATTTCAAAGACCACCCGGAATATTATGCCCTTGTAAAAGGGAAACGACAGCCCACACAATTATGCCTCAGCAATGAAAACGTTTTTAAGATAGTTGTTGCCGACCTGAAAAAAAGAATGGCAGAAAATCCCGATGCCATTTACTGGTCGGTGAGCCCTAATGATGATATCGGTTACTGTGAATGCGACCAGTGCAAAGCCGTGAATGATGCCCAGGGTAGCCCATCCGGCCCATTGATACAATTCGTGAACAAAGTGGCTGCAACATTCCCCGACAAGGTGATCACGACGCTTGCCTATGGATTCACACACCACGCGCCAAAAAATTTAAAACCGGCGGATAATGTCTATATTTTCCTCAGCGATATTGATGCTTATCGCGACAAACCATTGTCGGAAGAAGGATCTGCGGCCGCTTTCAGAAACGATACAAAAGCATGGGGAGCACTAACTTCTAATCTTTTTGTGTGGGACTACATCACACAGTTCACCAACTATCTTGCGCCATTCGCGAATTTCCATACACTGCAGCCCAATATGCAGTTCTTTAAAGACAACGGCATTAAGGGCGTATTTGAACAAGGCAGCGGCGACACATACAGTGAATGGGCTGAGCTGAGAAGTTATGTTACCGCAAAGCTGCTGGAAAATGACAAAGCAGATGTAAAGCAACTGATCTCCACTTTCCTTAACGACTATTATGGCAAAGCCGCCCCTTACCTGCAACAATATATAGACCTGCTGCAGGAAAAAATGATCGCATCACACCGCAAACTTGACATCTATGGCAACCCGGTCAATGAGTGGAAGTCCTATCTTTCACCTGAGCTGCTTGATGCATACAGCACACTGTTTGACAAAGCAGAGGCTGCGGTAGAGGGCAACCCGATACTTGAGGAAAGAGTCATGCGGGCACGACTGCCATTGGAATATACCGTACTTCAACAAGCGCGTTTTTATGGCATTGAGAAGTATGGAATATTTACAGAAGACAAGCCCGGCGTATGGTCTGTAAAGCCGAACCTGCCGCAAAAGGTAAGCAGGTTTGTAAGTAACTGTAAAAAAGCAGGAGTGACAGAAATGTCGGAAGCAGGTATAGACCCGGATAAATACCAGGCTGAATGGGATGCCATATTTAAGACAGGCGTTACACCATCAAAAGCAGTTGGCGCAACCGTGACCCTGCAATACCCTTTCTCCGAAGATTATCCTGCAAAAGGTAACCGCACCTTGGTTGATGGTACTCCCGGCTATAATGATTTCAGTTATAACTGGCTGTGCTTTTATGGTGTACCTATGGTAGCTACGATCGATCTTGGCAAAGCGCAAAAGGTATCGGATGTAAAGCTGCACTTTCTTGACGATCCAAGGCACTGGATATTCCTGCCCGAAAAAATAAAGATAGAGATGTCTGCCGATGGTATTAACTACTATACAATTACGGACCTCTCCAATCCTCCCAATGAGGAGCATTACCTGCTGTCTATAAAAGAATACATTGCAGCCAATACAGCACACAGCAACACACAAATACGGTATATAAGGGTTACTGCAAACAATCTTACCTCATTACCTGAATGGCGCTACAGGGACAATAAAAAGCCGATGATAGCGTGTGATGAGATTTATGTGCAGTAGTGTGTGTTGAAAAGTTGAAAAGAGATAAGAAATGACAGACACAGAAAAAGTATTGGCCACTATGCTTGCTAAGGACAATTTCAGCAAGTGGATGGGGATAGAGGTAGACGAATTCAGGGAAGGTTATTGCAAACTGCATTATACCATTACTGAAGACATGCTCAACGGTTTTGGGATAGTGCATGGTGGTATCATATTCTCCGGATCCGACAGTGCGTTTGCTTTTGCCTGCAATTCACATGGCATACTGAGCGTAGCGCTTGATGTACATATCACATTTATCAGGGCTGCAAAAGCCGGCGACCTGATGACTGTTACCGCTAAAGAAATACATACCGGTAACAAGACAAGTTTCTACGACGTCACTACTACCAATGATAAGGGAGAAATAGTTTCTGTCTTCAACGGTACTGCTTACCGGACAGGGAAAAGTCATACCGATCCATCCAAATGAATACATTTGTTTATAAAAATGCGATTTTCTGAATAATAATAAATGTACCTACACGTTATTTATTCAGTTCATTTTGATAACATTACAAATTAAATTATTATGGAGAGGAAAGATTTTTTGAAGAAAACGTTTGCTTTGTGCGGCCTGGCGCTGATACCCGCAGGTGTAATAGAAAGTTGCAAAAAGCAGAGCTATGCGGGTCCCAGCAATGTCAATTTTACGCTGGACCTCACTAATGCCGCTAATACTACATTAAATACTGTAGGCGGTTCTGTTATTGCCAATGGCATAATAGTAATCAGGGTAGATGCCTCAACATTTGATGCCCTATCTGCAACCTGCACTCATGCCGGCTGTACGGTGGGCTATAATGCTTCAAGGAGCAACATAGTTTGTCCATGTCATGGTGGTACCTATAATGTTTCAACCGGTGCCGTGATCAGTAGTCCGCCGCCAGCGGCATTGACAAAATATAATGCAACACTTGCAGGCAATATATTGACCATAAAATCATAATAGCTCAATTTCCAATAATAAAAAGAAAGATAGGAAACCATGTTTTCTATCGCTTCTTCAAGTTCTTTTTTGTTTTACATTTGCCTATATAACACTGTCAATTACGTGGTCAAAAAAATATTAATCTTTGCGCTTATTGCTATTGCTATCGGTGTAGGTACAGGTATTTACCTTTGGAATATGCCGCCGAAAAAGGTGGAAAACATGAAAGGTATTACTATCACTGCTGCTGACCTGGCAAAGGAATACAGTGCGAATGAAAAAGCAGCGGATACAAAATACCTGAATAAAGCCATTGAAGTTTCGGGGACGATAAATGAGATCGATAAAAACCAGGATGGTGGTATCATGATAGTGCTGGAAACAGGCGACCCCACAGCCGGTATACAATGTACACTGCGCGATAACGGTGCAAACCCGGTAAAAGGACGAAATATCGTCATCAAAGGTTTTTGCTCGGGCAACGGGATAACAGGCGTGTCGCTAACGCAATGTGTCATAAAATAGAGAGGTATTAATTTTTATTGAAAATATATTAAGAATGAAAAAAATAATTATCGCCGGTGCAGCCTTACTGATACTCGCCGGCTGTTATAACGACAAGTACAACAAGCTCTACCCTTTACCTGCTTCCACCACGTGCGATACTACAACTATCACATACGCGGCAGATATCGCACCGATTATTTCGGCCAACTGCTACAGCCCCGGAAATGGCTGCCACGATGCCGCAGGCTCCTCTACGAGCGGCTATAATTATCAAACATCTATATCAGTACTGCAGGGCAATGCTACCAGTGGCGCTCTTCTTACCGATATAAACTTCACCCCAACCAGAGGTCATAATAACATGCCTAAGAACGGGACGCAATTGTCGGCCTGCGACATAGAAAAAATAACCCGTTGGGTAAATGAAGGGACACCAAACAACTAATTTATTAAACGATAAAATCAATAAAATGAAAAAGCTACTTCTTGCAACATGTTTTTTAATGGCCGGATCTGGTACATTATTCGCCCAAAAGTATATGACGCGCACAGGCAAAATATCCTTTAACGCCACAGCCGTGCATTCACCGGAAAAAATAGACGCCATCAATAATGAGGTTGCCAATATACTGGACGCAAAAACAGGAGATATTGTATTCCAGGTACTTGTTAAGAGCTTCAAGTTTGAAAGAGAACTGATGCAGGAACACTTTAACGAGAACTACATGGAAAGCGATAAGTATCCCAAGGCTGAATTTAAAGGTAACGTTGCAAACGTCGGTGAGGTAAATTTCTCGAAAGACGGCACGTATAATGTTAAGGTATCCGGTAAACTTACTATTCATGGCGTATCTAATGATGTTACCGTACCGGGTACAATTACGGTAAAAGGCAATGCGCTCAGTGCAAAAGCTAAGTTCTCTGTTGTACTTAAAGATTATAAGATCGAAGTTGCCTCTATGGTAGCAGATAAGCTGGCTAAAGAAGCAACGATCACCCTGGAAAGCGACCTTACTCAAAAATAATTTACGTAACCATAATCCTTTTTATGCGCAAAAGTTTACTACTATCTGTTTTGTCCCTTGGCTTTGTTACCGTTTCCTTCGCGCAAACAGATAGCCTGATGAATATGCTGAATAGCGGGGCTCCTGTAAAGAACGAACCCGTTGCTGCCACGTTTAAAGCTACACGCATCATAGATGGTAGTAGCGTAGAAAACCTTGGTGCGGGAGTTCTGGATTTTCGCATCTCACACCGTTTCGGTGACCTGAGCCAGGGCAGTCAGAATTTCTTCGGGCTGGATAATGCAACAACAAGAATAGGACTTGACTATGGCATTACAAAGTGGCTTATGGTAGGGCTGGGCCATAGCACCTTCAATAAAGAAGATGATGGCTTCCTGAAAATAAAATTACTGAAGCAGAAGAAAACAGGTATGCCCATAACGCTTAGTTATGCCGGCTCAGTATCAGTTCAGACCACACCGGCTCCTACCCTGCCAACGGGTGATACCTGGCTATTCTCCAACCGCCTGTATTATACCAACCAGGTATTGATAGCAAGGAAATTCAACGACTGGTTATCACTGCAACTGATGCCGACAATAGTGCATTACAATCTTGTAGACAGCTCTAAGTTCTCAAACAATACGGTTGCCATTGGTATAGGTGGCCGCATAAAAGTGAGCAAGCGTATAGCTATTACGGGCGAATATTATTACCGTGCTACCAATGCGGATATGACCTATAACGGACAAAAGACTTATAACGCACTCTCGCTGGGTATAGACATAGAGACCGGTGGGCATGTATTCCAGTTGATGTTTACCAACTCGCAAGGACTTACAGACCGCACGTTCATCGGGCAAACCACCGACAGTTGGGGCAAAGGCGCTCTGCATTTCGGGTTTAATATTTCCAGGGTGTTTACAGTCGTGAAGCCAAGGGAATTCCGGGATACTAAAGCGACAAGCTGGTAAATGATAAAATAGAGAAAGGTTAGCACATCGCTAACCTTTCTTCTTAAAATAATGCAGTCGTTCTTTTTATTACCTCACCACGGTAATCTTCTCCATCCATTTTCCGCTAACAGTAACTGCTGAGATGAAGTAAACACCGGTTGGTTCATCGAGTTGTATCTCTGTTTGTGTATTTGTGGATGCAGTAAATTCTTTTACTTTTTGCCCGGTAATATTTGTAATGATAAAGTGAGCCTGCTCATCATTCGCTGACGACAGTTTCACCGTTAATGCACCTGTGTTAGGGTTAGGTGATATCACCATCTTATCGTCTGCTGCACTAACTGAATTTACGCCGGCGGGACATTCGCTGTAAGAACGAACCAGGAAGGTAACTGACGCGTTTACACTACCACATAAATTAGTAACAGTATAATAAATTGTATCAAGGCCTGGGGCAACACCTGTTACTACACCTGCGCTGGAGATGGTAGATATAGCAGTGTTGGACGAACTCCACACACCACCCGCGGCGGTATCAGCGAGTGTTACCGTATGCGCAGGACAAACGCTATCTGTTCCGGTAATAGTACCTGCGACAGGCGGCGGAACGATAGTTACATAAATAGTTGTGGTATCGGAATAGGTGCCATCAGTAACGCGAACGCGGAAAGTATCATTGCCGGAATAGCCCAGCGTAGGATTGTAATATAAACCCGAAGTATACAGCGTAAGCCCGGTGGATGTTGTGGAGTATGTCGCAAACGCTGAACCATGATATGGACCTGAAACAAGGCTCCATGTCTCTGTTTGTCCGGCATCCACATCGATTACAGACAAAAATGAATCAATGCCGATTGTTTCTGTTTCGCAGGAAACGAGGCGCTGGCTGTCGCCCCTGGTAAAATAAGGCGCATGCAGCAATGAGTGAATATAACGGATACGGTTATTGTCCTTATCTGCAATAAAAATTCTGCCGCCTGTATCCACAGCTACGCCGGTAGGCTGGTTAATTTCCGCATCTACGGCAAGCATGCCATCGCCTGCGAACGCAGCCGTACCGTTACCTGCAATGGTGTTAATAATGCCAGCTGTGTTGATCATGCGTATACGGTTGTTATTAAGGTCGGCTATATAAATATTGTTTACAGCATCAACAGCAATGCCCATAGGATAATATAATTTGGAAAGATGCGACGGGCCACCATCACCACCAAAACCAAGTACCGCAGAACCTGCAATTGTAGAAATAATCCCTGAAGTATTGATCTTGCGAATACGGTTGTTGCCATAGTCTGCTACATAAATATTGCCGGTATCGTCAAGTGCTACGCCTACGGGGTACTGTATCTTGGCAGAAGTTGCCAACCCGCCATCACCGCCGAACGCGGCAATACCTGTGCCGCCAATAGTGGAAATGATACCGGTGGTATGGTCTATTTTACGCACCCTGCAATTTGACTGGTCTGCTATATAAACATTACCAACCAGGTCCACTGTAAGGCCCCATGGAAAACCAACGTGCGAAGTATCCGCTAAACCACCATCTCCGTAATAGGCTGGAAGACCATCGGCATTACCTGCAATAGTGGTAATGATACCGGTGGCAACGGTTATCTTACGAATACGGTTATTGCCATAATCTGAAAAATATACATTGCCCACCCTGTCCACGGCAATACCCCGTGGATTTTGCAGTTCAGCCGCAGTGGCCGCAAATCCATCCCCCGAAAATCCGGCAACACCTGTTCCTGCTATTATGGTTATTACGCCTGTTGCGTCAATCTTACGGATCTTATTATTATTATAATCAGCAATATATACATTGCCCGCATTATCAGAGGCAACACCATATGGTGTATTTAACGCAGCCGAAGTAGCAAGGCCATTGTCGCCGGTAGAATCCGCGGCGCCTGTTCCGGCATAAGTATTAATAATCTGAGCCTGCACCGGGAGCAGAAATCCCGAAAAGATAAATACGGCGAACGATAGAATAAAAGTCTTTTTCAAAAGCATTTTTTTGCGACTAAATTAGGGTTTTATTTTTTAAATGGGGTTTATTTGCTTTATAAGGCTGATAAACAAATAATTATAATAAAATAACATGTTTCATTTTTCTCGATCATATATCATTTTGTAATATTAATTCGTATCGAAATTTCGGTTGTATGAAGAGTGTAATTAATTACTAATTTCTTAATTTAGCCAAAACATAACAAATACTAAAACTAATTTTCACAATTGCCCTATCAAAAACCAACCTTTTGGTTCATTAAACTGTCTATTATGGTGCAAAGAATCTCTTTTATGAAATACTTTTTATCTTTTTTCGCGCTAATGCTATCTTATACTTCCTTCGGGCAGGTAAGCATAACTTCTGCATCAAGCTGTACAGCCTACACACTT